>DATFVY010000032.1:0-6522 GCA_035259925.1 Burkholderiales bacterium | reverse complement strand
GGCGAGATCACCGAGCACGCCTGGGACGACCTCATGGGCACCAATCTCCGGGCGCCGCTGTTCCTGGCGCAGGCGGCGGCGCCGGAATTGAGGAAGAACCACGGCTGCATCGTCAACCTGGTCGACATCCATGCCGAGCTGCCTATGAGAAACCACGCGGTTTACATCTCCGCCAAGGGCGGGCTCGCCGCGCTCACGCGCGCGCTGGCGCGCGACCTGGGTCCCGAGGTGCGGGTGAACGGCGTCGCCCCCGGCACCATCCTGTGGCCCGACGACGACTCGTGGCGCGACGAAGTGGCGCGCCAGCGCATCATCAACCAGACCGCGCTCAAGCGTATCGGCGAGCCCGACGATATCGCGCGGGCGGTAAAATTCCTGATCGCCGACGCGCCCTACGTCACCGGCCAGATCATTGCCGTGGACGGCGGGAGAAGCGTCAGTCTTTAGAAGAAGTGACTCGTTTCTCGTTACTCGTTGCTGGTCCCTGGAGCGAAACGGAAGAAACGAGAGACGAGAGACGAGCCACCCTCATTGGGATGACGATATGGAAACATCGGTAATCCGCGTTACGCCCCGGAGCACCCGGGAGCGCAAGGAGTCTTACGAGGCAAACAAGCTTGCCAAGCGCCTGCGGCGGCTGGCGGGCGAGGCCATCGCCGACTACGGCATGATCGCCGACGGCGACAAGGTGATGGCGTGCCTGTCCGGCGGCAAGGACAGCTACGCGCTGCTGGACATTCTCATGTACCTGCGGAGTCACGCGCCCATCCGCTTCGACATCGTGGCGGTGAACCTGGACCAGAAGCAGCCGGGCTTCCCGGCGCACGTGCTGCCCGATTACCTGACGAAGCTCGGCGTGCCCTTCCGCATCGAGGAGCAGGACACCTACAGCACGGTGAAGCGCATCATCCCCGAGGGCAAGACGATGTGCTCGCTGTGCTCGCGGCTGCGGCGCGGCGTGCTCTACCGCGTGGCGGTCGAGCTCGGCGCAAGCAAGATCGCGCTCGGGCACCACCGCGACGACGCGCTCGAGACGTTCCTGCTCAACCTGTTCTACAGCGGGCAGCTCAAGGCGATGCCGCCCAAGCTCCGCTCCGACGACGGGCGCCATGTCGTGATCCGGCCGCTGATCTACTGCGAGGAGGCCGACCTGGCGGCGTACGCGCAAGTGAGGCAATTCCCGATCATCCCCTGCAACCTGTGCGGCTCGCAGGAGAACCTCAAGCGCAACGAGATGAAGCAGCTGCTGCGCGAGTGGGAGAAGCGCCATCCGGGTCGCGTCGAAACCATGCTGAATAGCCTCAAGCACGTGCGTACATCACACCTGCTCGACCCCGCATCGTTCGACTTCGAGCGGCTGCCACCGAGCCGCGGCGGCGCGCGCAACGATGACTGACGGCGCCCGCGAGGTGCTGCTGGTCGGCAGCGTGGGCCTGCGCGACAACGAAGAGGTTTTCCGCACCGTCGGGCCGCTGCTGGGCGCGCGCATGGCGCGCATCCCGGACGGCGAAACCGGCGAGCGGACGTCCTGGGTCACGCGCCTGCGCGGCGTGATCGAGAACAACCCCGCGTTCGAAGACGACCCGGCGGAGAAAGCGGCCGGCGGCCGCATAACCCACCCGACCGAGGGCACCCGCATGTGGAAGGGTGCCGCCACCATCGCTCGGGGAGCGCCTCCGCCGCCGCGGCTGCGGCTGCGGGCCGGCGTGCGGCCGCAGGATGTGCGCATAGGAAGGCTGGGCTATCCGGAGGCGGCCCTCGATTCCTACCGGCTACTGCGCCGGATGCGCGAGCAGGGCGTCGTTCCGCGGCGCCTGCGCTTCCAGGTTTCGTTGCCGACCACCGCGGCTTTTCTCAACGCGCACGTCGTTGTCGAGCACCATGCCGTCGTGGAGCCGATCTATCGCGCGCACCTGATCGGGGAGCTGAAACAGATCCTGGCGGCCATTCCTCACGACGACCTCGCGATCCAATGGGACGTCTCGACCGAGATGGGGCAGTGGGAGAGCGTGCGCCCGGCGCACTTTTCCGACGTCCAGAATGGAGTGATCGAGCGCCTGGCCCTGCACTGCAACGAGGTGCCACCGGGCGTCGAATTGGGCGTGCATCTCTGCTACGGCAGCTACGGGGGCCGGCACTGGAAGGAGCCGGAGAGTACCGCCAGGATGGTGGAGGTCCACAACCGGCTGGCCGCGCGCCTGGCGCGTCCGATCGATTACATACACATGCCCGTGCCCGTCGATCGAGCGGACGATACCTACTACCGGCCGCTCGCCGATCTCAAGCTTGACGCGCGCACGCAGCTTTTCCTCGGGCTCGTGCACGACAGCGATGGGGTGGAGGGCACGCGCCGACGCATCGCCGCCGCCGAAAAACACGTGCGGGATTTCGGCATAGCGACCGAGTGCGGCTTCGGCCGCCGGCCGCCCGAGACGATACCCCATCTGCTGCGGATACACTCGGAGGTGTGACGATGCGGCAGCCGCGCTCGATGAACCGGATCTCCGCCCGGGTTGCGCTGGCGGCGATCCTGGCGCCGGGTGTGGCCGCCGGTCAGCCCGCCGTCTACCCGCAGAAGCCCGTGCGCGTGCTGGTCGGGCTCGTCCCGGGAGGCAATCCCGATGTCCTCGCGCGCATGGTGGCGGCGCGGCTGTCCGAAAGCTTCGGCCAGCAATTCATCGTGGAAAACCGGCCCGGCATGAGCAGCGGCATCGCCGCCGACGTGGTGGCGAAGAGCGCGCCCGACGGACACGCCCTGTTCATCGGTGACAGCGGCGTGATCACGACGAATCCCCACCTCTACAAGTCGCTGCCGTACGACCCGTTCCGCGATCTCGCGCCGGTGTCGCTCGCGGTCGTGGTGCCGATGTGGCTCGTGGTTCATCCCTCGGTACCGGCGAGGTCGGTGAAGGAGCTGGTGGCGCTCGCCAAGTCCCAGAAGGAGCCAATGCTCTATGCCTCCTCGGGCAACGGCTCGATTCACCACATCACCATGGAGGCCTTCAAGACCGCGACGCGCGTGGACATGACCCATGTCCCTTACCGGGGCGCCGGGCAATCGGTGCCGGCCATGATGGCCGGCGAGGTCATGGTCGCCTTCCTCGGCTACCCGGCGATGAGCGGGGCGACCACGTCGGGCCGGTTGCGCGTACTGGGGTTCAGCATGGCGCGACGCTCCGCCTTGACGCCCGATGTCCCCACCGTCGCCGAGACCGTGGCCCCGGGTTTCGACATGGCGGCCCCGCTGGGCGTATTCGTTGCTGCCGGCACGCGGCGAGAGCTCGTGACGCGGCTCTCGCAATCAGTGAACGACGCTGTGCGCCACCCGGAAGTGGTCGCGCGCATGGCGGCGATCGGCATGGAGCCCGTGGGCCTCACGCCCGAGCAGTACGAGAAGAACCTGCGCGAGGAGCACGAGCGGCTCGGCGCCCTTATCCGCCGCATCGGCATGCGGCTGGACTAGCCCCGCCCCTGACCAAATCTTATTAATATCAGTCTGTTACAGAGACATAGACTGTCAGAACCCGTTTGTCAAAATTATTTTGTCATGGTACGCTTCCACCATGAACTGCGCTGAGCGCCTGGTTGCCCTTTATGGAAGCCAAGCCGAAGTCGCCCGCCGGCTGCGGCTGGACCGCGCCGTCGTCAGCAACTGGGTGAAATCGGGCTACGTGCCGGCGCGCTGGGCCATGGAGGTCGAGACGCTGACCGCCGGCCAGATCGCCGCGCTGGAGGTTCTGAACGAAGCCAACTCGCGCAAGCCGATACGACTCAAATCGAGACCGGACGGGGAAAGCCTGTTCGGCTCGCCACTCACGGGGAACGACGCCATGAACGACTTTGCACCCGTCAAGCGCATCAACTCCTTCCATCCACCCCAGCGCACCCTGATGGGGCCGGGGCCCACCGAGATCCATCCGCGCGTGCTCACCACCATGAGCCAGCCGGCGATCGGCTATCTGGACCCGGTCTTCGTCGAGATGATGGAGGAGCTGAAAGCGCTGCTGCGCTACGTCTACCAGACGAAGAACCCGCTCACCTTCCCGGTGTCGGGTCCTGGCTCGGTCGGCATGGAGTACTGCTTCGTCAACCTGGTGGCGCCGGGCGACAAGGTGATCGTGTGCCAGAACGGGGTGTTCGGCGGCCGCATGGTCGAGAACGTCACGCGCTGCGGCGGCACGCCCGTGGTGCTGGAGGAGAAATGGGGCGAGCCGATCGATCCCAGCAAGCTGGAAGATGCGCTGAAGAAGAACCGCGACACGCGCGTGGTGGCGTTCGTGCACGCCGAGACGTCGACCGGCGTGCAGTCCGACGCGAAGCGGTTGATCGACATCGCGCACAAGTACGATGCGCTCGCCATCGTTGACGCCGTGACCTCGCTCGGTGGCTCGCCGGTGCTGGTGGACGAATGGAAGGTGGACGCGATCTATTCAGCGAGCCAGAAGTGCCTGTCGTGCACCCCGGGCCTGTCGCCCGTTTCATTCTCCGACCGCGTCGTCGACTACGTGAAATCGCGCAAGGACAAGATCCATTCGTGGTTCATGGACATGAACCTGCTGCTCGGCTACTGGGGCGCGACCACGCGCACTTATCACCATACCGCCCCGACCAATTCCCTGTTCGCGCTGCACGAGGCGCTGCTGCTGCTCAACGAGGAGGGGATCGAGAACAGCTGGGCGCGCCATCAGCGCCACCACGTCGCACTCAAGGCCGGCCTCGAGGCGATGGGGCTCAAGTTCCTGGTAAAGCCCGAGCACCAGCTGCCGCAGATGAACGCCGTGATCTGCCCTGAAGGCGTGGACGAGGCCAAGGTGCGGCGCACGCTGCTCACCGAGTTCAACCTCGAGATCGGCGCCGGTCTGGGCCCGCTCGCGGGCAAGATCTGGCGCTTCGGCCTGCTCGGCTACTCCTGCCGCCCGGACAACGTGATGCTGTGCCTGTCCGCCCTCGGATCAGTGCTGGAGGATGCGGGCTTCCCGGTGCACGTGGGCGATGCGGAAGCCGCGGCGCACGGGGCCTACGCCCGCATGCATGCCAAGGCGGCGGAAGCCAAGGCCCGCTCCAGGGCGCAAGCGGCCGCCTAGAGACCTCGCCCTCACTGGGAGAGCGGTAGCGCCGGACTACCGCCCCAGGCCCGGGAAAAGCCGGTAAGTTAGCGGTCACTCCGGTCGCGATTTCGCCATGCCGATCCTGAAGATAGACGGCGCCGATGTCGACGTGGCGCAGACGGGCGCCGGCCGCGAGCTCGTGCTGCTGCATTCACTGCTGACCGATCGCTCCGCCTTTGATCTCGTCGCTCCGGAACTGGCCAGGACCCGCCACCTCACGCTGGTCAACCTGCCGGGCTACGGCGTCTCCACCCCGGCGGGCGAGGACGTGGAAAGCTACGCCGATCGCGTGGCCGGGCTTTTCGGCGCTCTCAAACTGCCGCGGCAGACCGATGTCCTCGGCAACGGATTCGGGGGCTTCATCGCCGTCGCGCTCGCGGCCCGGCACGGCGCCAGGTTCGACCGGCTGATCGTCGCGGACGCGCTGGTGTCCTTCCCCGAGCCGGCCAGGGTGCCGCTGCGGAACCTCGCGGCGAAGGTGGCGCAGGAGGGCATGGCCGGCGCCCTCGACGTCGCGATCCGGCGCATGTTCCCGGAGACTTTCATCGCCGCGCATCCCGGCATCGTCGCCGAGCGCAAGCGCGCCCTCGAGCGCGCCGATCCGGCCTGTTTCCGGACGGCGTGCGTGGCGCTGGCGCGGCTGGACCTGGCGCCGGTGCTGAAGCTCATCCGCAACCCGACGCTGGTGATGGCGGGCGCGCTGGATCAGACCACGCCGCCGGGGCTCGCGCGTGAGCTCGCGGCGGGCATTGCCGGCGCGACGTTTCTCGAGATCCCCGGCTGCGGCCATTGCCCGCAGATCGAGAATCCACGGGCGTTCGTCGACGCCGTCAACGGTTTCCTGCCGTCCTGATTTTTTTCCCGGCAGAGCGCTTGCGCGAGGGTGGCTTCCCGGCGCGAGAGCGCAGCGCCGCCGCAAGCGCGCTGCGTCCCCAGGAGAGCATCAGGTGCGGGGTGTCCATCGCGTGCTCGGGCGCGCGGTAGAAATTGAGCGTCGCGCGCTTGCCCCTGCGGGAGTAGCTGAATATTTCGCTGCCCGCGCGCTCGAATTCGCCCCGGTTCCGATCGTCCGCCTTCAGATAGAGGGTGTTATCGAGGATGATGCCGAAGAACACCCCGTCGCAGTACAGCCCGTAGCCGCCGAACATGCGCCGGGCGGTGACGCGTCCCAGCGGCGCGAGCAACTCGAGCACGTGGGCCAGGAACTCGCCTCCACCCGCCATGCCGAGCTACGGGAACGAGGGGGTACTCCCCTCGTGCACCCCTATGTCACCGACAGAGGAGGGAATCAAAGGAAGATGGCGGCGAGCCCGAGCAGCATGCCCATGCTCACGACGTCGGTCGCGGTCGTGAGGAAGATGCTGGAAGCGGTGGCGGGGTCGAGGCCGAGGCGCTTGAGCGTGATCGGAATCAA
>DATFVY010000031.1:0-2051 GCA_035259925.1 Burkholderiales bacterium | reverse complement strand
GCGATCCGCGAGCGGGTGGCGCCCGATCAGCGCATCGAGCTCGGCATGGCGGACGGCCGCCGCCTCGCCGCCAACGCCGTCTGCCTGGGCGACGCCGTGGTCATGTCGGCCGCGAGCGAGCGGCTGCGCGCCGAGCTCGGCGAGCGCGGCTACGACGTCGTCACCACGCCGCTGACCGCGTTCCTGCGCAGCGGCGGCTCGGCCTTCTGCCTGACCTTGCGGCTCGACCGCCGCTCGGTTCCCGCCGCCGACGCCGTCGATCGTGCCGCGGTGGCATGACGCAGCTTTTGCGCGACTCGCAGGCAAATCTCCCCTGACAAGTCCGGCGAGTTCGGTCTAAGCTTCGCGCCAGTTGGACGCGAAGCCGAACCGGCCGATCACGGCCGCAGCAGAAGCGGCGGCGTCCGCGCGGGAAACCCTTGGGAGGACTGCATCATGCCCAAATGCACGATGACGCGGCGCCATTTCCTGGCAACGACTGCCGCCGCCACTGCCACCGTTGCCGCGCCCTATGTGCGCGGCGCCCATGCCGCCGGCAAGCTCTCGATCGGCTTCTGGGACCACTGGGTGCCCGGCGCCAACAACGCCTCCAAGGCCTTGTGCGAGGAATGGGGCGCGAAGGAGAAGGTCGAGGTCTCGATCGACTACATCACCTCGCAAGGGAACAAGAACCTGCTCACCATCGCCGCCGAGGCGCAGGCGCGCTCGGGGCACGACATTTTCGCCTTCCCGACCTGGGAGCCGCAGGCGCACGCCAAGAACCTCGAGCCGGTCAACGAGATCATGACCGAGCTCGTCAAGCAGAATGGCGCGGTGAACCCCACCGTCGAATACCTCGCCCGCGCTAACGGCACCTGGCTCGCGGTGCCGGCGACGGTCGGCAGCCAGATCAAGGGACCGTGCTCGCGCATCGACCTGATGAAGCAGCACGCCGGCATCGACGTGGTGGCGATGTATCCCGCCGGCAGCCCGCCGAAGGCCGAGGCCTGGACGCTCGACGCCATGCTCAAGGCCGCCGAGGCCTGCCACAAGGCCGGGTTCCCGTTCGGGATCGGACTCGGCCAGACCGAAGACAACGTCGACACCGCCGGGGCGATCTTCCAGTCCTTCGGCGCCAATCTCGTCGACGCCAAGGGCAGCATCTCGGTCAAATCGGATCAGGTGCGGGCGGCGCTCGAATACTACAAGAAGCTCGCGCAGTTCCTGCCGCCGGATGCGCCGGCCTGGGACAATACGTCCAACAACAAGTACCTGATCGCCGGCAAGGGCGCGCTGATCATGAACCCGCCCAGCTCCTGGGCGGTCGCCAAGCGCGACGCGCCGAAGATCGCCGAGCAGCTGTGGACGCACGGCATGCCGTCGGGACCGAACGGGCGTTACGCGCCGTTCCTGCCCTACTTCTGGGGCATCTGGAACTTCAGCAAGAATAAGCCGGCGGCGAAGAGCCTGCTGGTGCATCTCTCCCAGCAGTCGTCGGCGGAGAAGATGGTGGAGGCAAGCGCGGGCTACGACCTGCCGTCGTTCGCCAAGTTCACCACGTTCAAGACCTGGGCCGAGGAAGGCCCACCCAAGGGCACGCTCTACCACTACCCCAACCCGCACAACCACCAGACCCTGTCGGTGGCTGCCGCGCCGGCGCCGCCGCGGATCGCGCACCAGATCTACACCCAGGCGATCCAGACCAAGATGGTCGTTCGCTACATGCAGGGCGAGCCGATGGAAAAGACGCTCGCCTGGGCGGAAAGCGAGATCGAAGGCTTCATGCGGACCTGAGCCTGCGCCCGCGTGCCGCCGCCCGTCGACCAAGCGGGCGGCGTCACAGCCGCGCGCGGCAGCGGACGCCTTCGCCGGGTGACGGCGCCCGCTGCCGCTGAAATTTCGGGGCGACGACTCGTTCTCTTGCCGAGGTAGCGCATGGTCGATGCGGCACTGGAGGCCCCTGCAACGGTCGGCACCCGCAGCCGCCGCTCCGCCCTGCACCGCGCGATGCGGCGCAAATCGACCATCGCCTTCCTGATGACGCTGCCGCTGATCCTGCTGGTCGCGCTGCT
>DATFVY010000030.1:0-3993 GCA_035259925.1 Burkholderiales bacterium | reverse complement strand
CCTTGTCCTTGTCCTTCTCCTTGTCCACGACGCCTGCCGGCGGCTTCGACGGCTGCTGCTCACGCTGCCAGGCATCGAGCAGCATGAACACCGAGAAAGCGAAGACGAAGAAGAGGATCAGGCGTTGCGAATCCATGGGCGTGCTTTTGCCGGCTTGTCTGGCCGATTTAGCCTTCGCGCGGGCGGAGCGCGAGTTCTTCCAGCAGTCGCGCGAGCTCCGTCCGCGCGTCGGCGATGGAGTCCCCCTCCGGATAGCGCCGCAACTGGATCACCACATCCACGCCCCCGAGTCGATGGCGCGCCTGCCGAAACGCCTCGCGCGCCATGCGCTTGAAGCGATTCCGGTCCACCGCGCGCCGCGCCGCGTGCGTGCTGGCAATGATCCCGAGCCGCGCCTGGCTCGAGCCGTTGGCTCTTAAATACACCCGGAAATGACGCCTGGTGCGCGCCGGCCCGGCCGCGAGCGCTTCCCGGTAGTACTCCCGGCGCAGCAGCCGCGCGCTGCGCGGCAGCCTGCCAGTGCCCGCGATCAGACGGTCAATCGCGCGCGCCCCTTTGCGCGGCGCGCACGCACGACTCCGCGGCCCCCGCGGGTGCGCATCCGCACCCGAAAACCATGCGTACGCTTGCGGCGCGTCTTTGACGGCTGATATGTGCGCTTCACTTTTGTGTGGTTCCGCTGCTGAAAAGCGCGCTATTACAACCTCTAAGTCTCCGCTGTGTCAACCGTTTTATCGCTGCCCGCGCGCCGCGAACGAGGCGCCGGGTGCTGTGGATAACCGGCGTCAAACAGGCTAAAATTTGCGCCTGTAAATCGCGGTTTTCGGCGACCGCCAGCCTCATCAACCCAAACCGAACCGATGAACAACTTCTGGCGCGCCTGCCTGGCTTGCTTCGAGAAGGAACTGCCGCCGCAGCAGTACAAGACCTGGATCAAACCCCTGCAGTTTCATGCCGACGGCGACCGCCTGCTGCTGGTCGCGCCCAACCGCTTCGTGCTGCAGTGGATCCGCGACCGCTTCCTCGCCCGCATCGAGCAGCTGGCGCGCGAGCACTTCAGGCGCGAAGTAGCGGTCCAGCTCAGCCTGGCCGAGAAGGAGGCGGCCGCCGCGCCGGCGTCGACCGGTCGGGCAGCGGCGCCCATCGCTGCAGCCAAGCCAAGCAGCCGTGAGGTCTCCCGCCTCAACCCCGCGTTCAGTTTCGAGACCTTCGTGACCGGCAAGGCCAACGAGCTGGCGCGCGCCGCGGCGACGCAGGTCGCCGAACGGCCTGGGGCAGCCTATAACCCGCTCTTCATCTACGGCGGCGTCGGGCTCGGCAAGACGCACCTGATCCAGGCCATCGGCAACCGGCTGCGCGAGCAGGCGCCGGAGACCAAGATTCGCTACATCCACGCGGAACAGTACGTGTCCGACGTCGTGCGCGCCTACCAGCACAAGGCCTTCGACGATTTCAAGCGCTATTACCACTCGCTCGATCTGCTGCTGATCGACGACATCCAGTTCTTCGGCGGCAAGAGCCGCACGCAGGAGGAATTCTTCTACGCCTTCAACGCGCTGATCGAGGCCCACAAGCAGGTCGTGATCACCTGCGATACCTACCCTAAGGAAATCGCAGGCATAGAGAACCGCCTGATCTCGCGCTTCGGCTGGGGACTGACCGTCGCCGTCGAGCCTCCGGAGCTGGAGATGCGCGTAGCGATCCTGCTCAAGAAGGCCGAGGCCGAGGGCGTCAAGCTCGAGGAGGCCGTCGCTTTCTTCCTCGCCAAGCATATCCAGTCCAATGTGCGCGAGCTCGAAGGGGGCTTGAAGCGGGTGCTGGCCTACTCCCGCTTCTCCGGCCGCGACATATCGGTCGAGTTGTGCCGCGAGGCACTGCGCGACCTCCTCGCTATCCAGCACCGCCAAATCTCCATCGAGAACATCCAGAAAACGGTGGCCGATTACTACAAGATCAAGGTCTCCGAGATGTACTCAAAGAAACGCAGCCGCAATGTAGCCCGGCCGCGCCAGATTGCGATGGCCCTGGCGAAGGAACTCACCCAGTTGAGCCTGCCCGATATCGGCGAAGCCTTCGGTGGCCGCGACCACACCACCGTACTGCACGCCTGCCGCAAGGTCGCGCTGCTCAAGTCCACCAATACCGAGCTCACGAGAGACTTCAATTCGCTGCTCAACGTCCTGCGCAGCTGAGGGTGCAAGCTGTGGATATCCGGAGACGCGCTGAGACCGAGGCTTGTTATCCACAAGCTCTACAGCCGCACTCGCCGCATTCACACAGGCTTGTCCTGGCAGCAGGACCGCGGCCCATCGGGGTTTGGCCGGCTTGTGCACAGGCAATGATCATCTCTACTAGTCTTATTACCTATAAGTACACATATAACCTATGAAGCTCGTTCAGCTCGAACGCGACGCCCTGCTGAAGCCGCTCCAGGCAGTCACCGGAATCGTGGAGAAGCGCCACACGCTCCCGATTCTTTCGAACGTCCTTCTCGAGCGCAAGGGCGGACATCTGACGCTGATGGCGACAGACCTGGAGATACAGGTCGCGACGCGTACGGGGCTGGGCAAGGAGGGAGGAGACGACGCAGGGCTCACGGTGTCCGCGCGCAAGCTGCAGGACATCCTGCGTTCGCTGCCGGAAGGGAGCGAGGCGTTGCTCGACACGCAGAACAACCGCCTGCAGGTGCGGTCAGGCAAGAGCCGTTTCAACCTGCAGACCCTGCCGGTAGGGGATTTTCCGACCATGGCGGATCCCGGCGCCGCACAGGCGAAGATCAGCATGCCGCAAAAGGCGCTGCGCGAGCTCCTGCTGCTCGTCCAGTACGCCATGGCGCAGCAGGACATACGTTATTACCTGAACGGCCTGCTGCTGCTGCTCGATGGCGGGCAGGTCAAGGTCATCGCCACCGACGGGCACCGCCTGAGCTATGCGGCGCGACCGCTCGGCCAGCAGCAGGACAAGCGGGAGGTCATCGTGCCGCGCAAGGCGGTGCTCGAGCTGGGGCGCCTGCTTGCCGATTCCGACGACAGCGTGGACCTCGAGATCTTCGGCAGCCTGGTGCGCTTCTCGTTCGGTGGCACCGTGGTGACGACGAAGATCATCGACGGCAAGTTTCCCGACTACACGCGCGTCGTGCCGACGAATTACCAGAAGCGTTTCTCGGTCAAGCGCCAGGACCTGCTGCAGTGTCTGCAGCGGGCGGCGATCCTCGCCAACGAGAAGTTCCGCGGCGTGCGCTGGATGGTTGCGCCCAACGTGCTGCGCATCTCGTGCACGAACAACGAGCAGGAAGAGGCGCAGGAGGAGCTGGAGATCGCCTACAGCGGTGACGCGCTGGATATCGGCTTCAATATCATGTATCTCCTCGACGTCCTCAATAACGTGCACAGCGAGCAGGTGGAGTGCGCCTTCGGGGACGCCAACAGCAGCATGCTCGTCACGGTGCCGGACAACCGTGAATTTCGCTACGTCGTGATGCCCATGCGCATCTGAAAAAGCAGTCGAGATGTCAGAGAAGGAAACAGACAAGGAAGAGCAGCGGTCGGCCGAGGACTACGATGCGAGCAGCATCAAGGTTCTCAAGGGCCTGGAGGCCGTGCGCAAGCGGCCGGGCATGTACATCGGCGACACCAGTGACGGCACCGGCCTGCATCACATGGCCTTCGAGGTCGTCGACAACGCGGTGGACGAGGCGCTCGCCGGTTTCTGCGACGAAATAACCGTCACCATCCACCCCGACAACTCGCTCAGCGTGGTCGACAATGGCCGCGGCATCCCGACCGACACGATGCCGGGCGACGAGGCGGGCCGCTCCAGCGCCGAAGTGGTGATGACGGAGCTCCACGCCGGCGGCAAGTTCGACAACAACTCCTACAAGGTGGCGGGCGGCCTGCACGGCGTCGGCGTCTCCGTTGTGAACGCGCTGTCGGAATGGCTACGCCTGTCAATCCGGCGCGAGGGCCAGTTGCACCAGATGGAGTTCCACATGGG
>DATFVY010000029.1:0-2116 GCA_035259925.1 Burkholderiales bacterium | reverse complement strand
GTAACATCCCCCCAGCAGTCTCATACAAGAACGAGATGAAACGAGGATGGGGGATAACCGCGGTGTTCGCCGCGGCGCTGGTTTCGGGTTGCGCGTCCTTGCGCGACTCGGTGACGCTTCCGTACGTGGCCAGCTTCTCCGACGGCGTGCCGGGAACGGAACTGCCCGCCGGCTGGGAGCCGTGGGCGCTGTCCAAGTTCAAGAAATCGACCCAGTACCAGCTCGTCGCGCAGGACGGCAAGACCGTCATCAAGGCCAGCGCCCGGGCCTCGGCCTCCGGTCTCGTCCACCGCCTCGACGTGGATCCGAAGCAGTTCCCCATGCTCGAGTGGCACTGGAAAGTGACCGAGCTCATCGCCGCCGCCGACAATACGAAGAAGCACGCCGAGGACTCCCCCGTGCGCGTCGTCGTGAGCTTCGACGGCGACATCGCCAGGCTGCCGCTCGGGGACCGCTTGTTCTTCGACAATATGCGCGCGCTGTCGGGCAGGCAGATGCCCTACGCGACGCTGATGTATATCTGGGAGAACCGCGCGGTGAAGGATACGGTCATTCCGAACCTTCACACTACGCGCGTCAAGATGATCGTCGCCGAGAGCGGCCGCGGCAAGCTCGGCGAGTGGCAGGAAGTCGTTCGCAACGTCTACGAGGACTACAGGCGCGCTTTCGGCGAAGAGCCGGGGAACATCACGATGATCGGCATCATGACCGACACCGACAACACCGGCGCCAATGTCCACGCCTACTACGGCGACATAGTGTTCCGGCGCATTGCGCCGCCACGGCGCGTCTTCGCGTCCGACTAGCTCGGACGCGCGTGATTCGCGGATTGCGGATCGCGGGTGGTGCTTGAAAACCACGATCCGCCAGTCACGACCCGCGAGTCACTCAAGGCGCGCAATCAGTGGAGCGCCTTGAGCACTTCCTCGAGCATCTTCTTCGCGTCGCCGAACAGCATGCGGTTGTTGTCCTTGTAGAAGAGCGGGTTGTCCACGCCCGCGTAGCCCGACGCCATGCTGCGCTTCATGACGATCGAGGTTTTCGCCTTCCACACCTCCAGCACCGGCATGCCCGCGATCGGGCTCGTGGGATCCTCCTGCGCGGCGGGATTCACGATGTCGTTGGCGCCGATGACGATGGAGATGTCGGTGTCGGGAAAATCGCTGTTCAGCTCGTCCATCTCGAAGACGATGTCGTAGGGCACCTTGGCCTCGGCGAGCAGCACGTTCATGTGGCCCGGCATGCGGCCCGCCACCGGGTGGATGCCGAAGCGCACGTTGACGCCCTTCTCGCGCAGAGTTTTCGTGATCTCGTAGACCGTGTGCTGCGCCTGCGCCACCGCCATGCCGTAGCCTGGCACGATGATCACGTTTTTCGCCTCGCGCAGGAGCTCCGCGGCCTCTGCTGCCTGGATCGGCACGACCTCGCCCGCGGGCTGCGCCCCACCGGCTGCCGCGGGCGCTCCGCCTCCGGTGCCGAATCCGCCGGCGATCACGCCGATGAAGTTGCGATTCATCGCGCGACACATGATGTAGGACAGGATGGCGCCGGAGGAGCCCACCAGCGCACCGGTGACGATGAGGAGGTTGTTCGAAAGCATGAACCCCGTGGCCGCCGCGGCCCAGCCCGAGTAGCTGTTCAGCATGGAGACCACCACCGGCATGTCGGCGCCGCCGATGGCCATCACCATGTGGATGCCGAACAGCAGCGAGATCACCGTCATGACGATGAGCGCCGTCATGCCCGCATCCATGCCCGGAGCGATGACGAGCTCGCGGCCGTACCAGATCACCACGAGCAGCCCGATCAGGTTGATCCAGTGGCGGCCGGGAATGAGCACCGGCTTGCCGCTGATCCTGGCGGAGAGCTTGCCGAATGCGATCACGGAGCCCGAGAACGTGACGGCGCCGATCAGGATGCCGACGTAGATCTCGAGCTCGTGGATGACCTTTTCCGCCCCCGTGTACTGGATCGAGCTGTCGATATAGCTGGCGAATCCGACCAGGCAGGCGACCAGGCCGACCAGGCTGTGCATGATCGCGACCAGCTCCGGCATCTGCGTCATCTGCACCGCGCGCGCGGCGTAGAGGCCGACCGCTGCGCCGGCCACCATGGC
>DATFVY010000028.1:0-2633 GCA_035259925.1 Burkholderiales bacterium | reverse complement strand
CGGAAAGGCGCGCCTTCCTCGCCCGCGGCTTCGCGTATCGTCCCGGAGAAAAGCACGCTGACGATATAGGAGCCCGCCTCCTCGACGACCTCGACGATCCCGGCTTCGAGCGTCAACACCTCGGTGTGCTGCGGCGAATCGCCCGCGGCGCGGATGTCCGACTCGATTTCACGATAGACGTCGGGCGACAGGAAATCGCGCAGCATGGAAAGGTCTTTGCGGTCGTGCGCTTCCTGCAGCTTCACGAAATTGAGCCGGGCATGCCTCAGAAACCCGGCCGCGTCGAAGTCGGCTGGCAGGCGGCCGGTTGCGGCCGCGACGGAGTTCGCGCCGGCTCCGCCAGGCACCGTGCCGAGCGAGGGCTCGATGCCACCGGCACCGGCGTATTGCAACGGTTGCTGCGCCGTCCTGCCCCGCAGCGCGCGTGCGGCAAATACCAGCCCTGCGAAGAGAAGGCCGATCAGCAGTAGCCCGGCCAGTACTCCGGCCAGGCCGTTGTTCAGGAACAGGCCGAAGAGCGCCGCGCCGAGCGCAAAGCCGGCCAGCGGGCCGAGCCACTTCGAGGCGGTGGACGGCTGTTGGGCCGGCGTGGCGGGTGCAGTCTGTTGCTGCTGGGCCGGCGCCTTGGGCGCAGCCTGCTGTTCGGCCGGGGCGCTACGCTGCATGCCGGTGTTGCGGCCGCCGCCGAGCCGGCGGGCGTCGGCATCCACGGCAACGAGCGAGAGCCCGATAAGGGCCACTGCGATGGCAAGTAGTTTGTTCATGGTTTTTCCTCCTTCGAACGTTCGATTCTACATGTCGCCGGCCACAACGCGCTGCGGTCCTCGCCGTCCGCAGGAATCGAAGCCTATTCAGGCCGTTAGGGGAGCGGGCTCAGCGCTTCGGGCGGCTCAGCAGCTCGGCCACGTTCCAGCCGCCGTCGACCCACTGGTTGCAGAAGCGGTCGCAAGCGCGACTGCTGTCGCGGTGGCCCGAGCGGCTCGAATGCTTGACGATCCCGCCGGCATCAGGCGAGTACCAGTCGACCTCGGTGATGTGTTCCTCGTCCAGGAAGCCGTCCTGGTTGCCCGCGTAGACCACTCGCTCCACCGCCAGCGCGTCGAATTCACCGGCCGGCACCTTCACGCGGTCCCAGCCGAGCACCTTGCCGTCAATGCGCACGCGGTTCACGCGCCCGGTTGCGGGATCGGTCGCCTTCACGATTGCCCGCCAGGTCTTGCCCGCCTCCAGCGGAAACGGCAGGGCAGGGTAGGGCGGGTCGTAGCGGAAGTTTTGCAGGTTCGTCATCGGACGCTCACGCCAGTTCCAGTCGCGGGTGTAGCGCTGCGTTGATTCATGCCCCTCGCGGCGCAGTTGGACCGTGACCGCGTCGCCGTCGACAGCGGTCACGCGGTAGTCGAGCGTGCCGCGAGACAGCTTGGTGTAGCCGTCGTGAAGCGAGTACTTCCACTCATCGCCGGTCCGAATCTCGGGGGCGCCAACCTGCGCCGGCATTCCGGCAGGCGGGTTTTGCGGCAGGGAGCCGGCACAGCCGGCGGAAAGCAGCAATGCGGCCAGAGACAGGAGTCGTTTCATGCCATCCCTCCACGATTCCGGGCAGAAAGTCCGCGTCCAGCTAACGTGCGGGCAGGGGACCGTATTCCCTTCCCGGCTGCAGGGCGAGGGATCAGAGCTTGTAGCCGCGATGCAGGGCGACCACGCCGGCTGCCAGGTTGAAGTATTCGACCCGTTCGAGGCCTGCCTGCTCCATCATGGCCTTGAGGGTCTCCTGGTCGGGATGCAGGCGGATCGATTCGGCCAGATAGCGGTATGCTTCGGCGTCGTTCGCGACCAGCCGGCCGAGCCGCGGCAGCAGCCCGAACGAATACGCGTCGTAAAGGGGGCGCAGCGGCCCCCACACCTTGGAGAATTCCAGCACCAGCAGCCGGCCGCCGGGCCTGAGCACGCGCCGCATCTCGGCGAGCGCCACCTCCTTACGCGTCATGTTGCGCAAGCCGAACGCGACACTCACGCAATCGAAGCGGTTGGCGCCGAAGGGCAGTTGCTCGCCGTCGCATTGCACCGCCGGCAGCAGGCAGCCCGCGTCGAGCAAGCGGTCGCGGCCGCGGCGGAGCATCGCCGTGTTGACGTCGGTGAGCACCACCTCGCCGGCGGCGCCGACGCGCCGCGCAAACTGCAGGGCCAGGTCGCCCGTGCCCCCGGCCACGTCGAGCACGCGCTCGCCAGGCCTCACGCCGCTCGCCTCAACTGCAAAGCGCTTCCACAGCCGGTGCAGCCCGCCCGACATGAGGTCGTTCATCAGGTCGTAGCGCGCCGCGACGGAATCGAACACGCCGGCCACGCGCCGCGACTTCTCGTCCTCGGGGACTTTCTGATAGCCGAAGTCGGTGGTTTTTTCCGTCATAAGAAGTGGCTCGTTTCTCGTCGCATGTCGCTTGCGCGCGGCGACCTGAAACCCCGAACCCGCAACGAGCAACGAGTCACTTTTTCCACTGCGGAGGTTCGCGGCTTGCGCCCGCCTCCTCCATGCGCTTGAGATACTGGCGCCACATCTCGTCCTGCCGCACGCCGTAGTCGTAAAGCAGGTCCCAGGAATAGATGCCGGTGGCGTGGCCGTCGGAGAAATGAAGCTG
>DATFVY010000027.1:0-2163 GCA_035259925.1 Burkholderiales bacterium | reverse complement strand
GCTTGTCCCTGTTGATGATCTCCGCGACGATGCGGGCAAAGAGATCGGAGCCCCCGCCCGCGCCGGTATGGACGATCAGCTCGACGGGACGCGACGGAAAAGACGGCGCCTGCGCCCAGGCGCCATCAGCAGCCGCCAGGGCGAGCGCCGCGGCCAACCATCGCCGGATCGTGTTCCCCCTCACCGCCGCCTGGCGGCGCCGCCGGCTAGTTGCCCACCAGCTTGGCGAGCTCGGCGTAGTTGCCGGTCGTGCCGTGCCCGCCGGCGAAGGTGGCGGGGTTGAGCCCGTGCTTCTTCACCCCGTCGACCAGCTCGATCAACCCCTTGGTCGGCTTCGGCGGTAGCGGCTCGCGGCCCGGGCTCCAGATGTCGGTCGCGAAACCGAGCCGCGCGTCGGGAACGTAGAAGATCAGGGTGCCGGTCGAGTGCGAATGGTCGATGTAGTACGCGCCGACCTGCCGCTTGCCCTCGCTCACGACGTGCTTGTCCGTGACCTCGATGATGACGGCCTTGTGCGGGTTGCGCTGCAGTCGGTCGTTCACCGTCTCCGCCGACACGGTGAACATGCGCGCGAAATGCTCCTTGTTGCCCTTGCCGACGATCACCGTGGCGCCCTCGGCAACGTAAGTGCGGGCGCCGTTGGCGTGGTCCCAGTGGTGGTGCGTGACCATCAGGTAGCGGATCGGCTTGTTGGAGTATTTCTTCTTCGCCGCGCGGATCGTCCACTCGGACATGACCTCGCCGGTCGGGGCGTCGAACACGATCAGGTACGTGTCCATTTCCACCACCAGGCTGTTGCCCGGCGTTCCCCGGGTCTGGCTCACGCCGGGGGCGATGTCCACCAGCTGCGGCTCGCCTTTCGCGGTGTCCCAGTTCTGCCCGTCGGAGTCCAGCAGGTTGCCCCAGTAGCCGCGGCGGATCATCCACTGGTAGGGGACGTCGTTGCCCATCGCCGCTCGCACGGCGACCGCCCGCGCCATGGTGGGAATCTCGAACAGCTGCGGGCTCAGGGCGGGGTTCGCCGTCACCTGGTCGTACTTGATCGCGATCAGGTCACGCTCGTTGAGCTTGTAAGTGAGGCTGTGCGCCACGCGCACGCCGCCCACGCTCCTCCAGTCGCCCAGCGCCAGGTCGTAGTTCGAGTCCCCCTGGACGGGATCGAAGTCGCGCGTGCGGATGCGCGCCGGCAGCCCGGACTGCGGGTCGAACATCACGATGAAGCTCCAGTTGCGCACGTCGTACTGCACCGCCGGGAGCTGCCGGTCACCCGCCGTCTGTGCCGCGATGTGCTTGACGGAGCCCGGGTTGACCTTCATCTCCAGCAGCAGCCGCGGGGATTGCCGCAGCAGCTCGCGCTGGGTGATCGAGTTGCGCGCGGCGGACATCGGGTGTCCGGGCGGGTTGCTCTTCATGCTGAACTCGGTGCGCTGCTGGGAATCGATCCCGTGCACGTAGCCGACGCCGCCCGCCAGGATCTCGCTATAGGTCTGGCGCTCGGGCTTGGGCGTGCGCAGCACGGTGCGGTCCCAGTCGATGCGCGCCGCGCCGCTGGCGAGGTCGCGCTGCAGCTGGAACTTCGCCTCGGCGCTGTCGCGCGGCTTGTCCGCCGGCTGATACGAGGACGCGTACTCCCATACCTTGGCGTTGCCGGCGATGGACACGGTCCTCAGCTGGCCCAACGCGGCTTCGCCGCCCAGCGCGTTCACGGCCTTGTTGACGAGGTCCTGTTCACCCGACGGCCCGCTCGCGCAGGAAACCGCAAGCAGCGTGGCCGGCAGCAATAGCAGGCGTTTCATGACTCCTCCTTTGGTTGGTGTCGAGTGTCAGGTGTCGAGAGTCGAGGGGTTTGCCCCCCGACACTCGACCCTCGTCCCTCGATCTTCAGTTCCCGGCCAGCGCGACGAGCAGCGCGTAAGGCGCGGTCGCGCCGTGGCCGCCGGCTATCGTCAACGGCTGGATGCCGGCTTTCCTGACGCCGTTCACCACCGATGCGAGCGCCGGGTTGATCTTCGCCGGCAGCGGCGGCCCCGGGCTGTAGATATCGGTGACATAGGCAAGCCGCGCGTCCACGACGTAGCCCATCAGGTAGGCCGTGGAATGGGGATTCTCGAGGATGTGCGCGGACACCTCCCGCTTGCCGTCGCTGAACACCTGCTTCTCGCT
>DATFVY010000026.1:0-2720 GCA_035259925.1 Burkholderiales bacterium | reverse complement strand
CCGGCCCCCATGGTCAGCGCAAGACAGGCCCCAACTAGCTTCTTGTGCATGCAAATCTCCTCAGAAGTTGGCTTGCCAACGATCATGCAACGGCGTCCCGCCGCATGTAACTGCCTTAACAGTCCCCGGCAGCGCTCTATTCCCACGCGCCGTACGGGTGCTGCGGCCGGCATCCCCCGGCGGAGAGCCGAGTGTAGGTGGGGAGTACGCGGCGGTCAATCCGCCGTTCTCATCATGTGAAATCGGCCTTGCTGCCGCGGGAACGCTTGATCTCGCCGCGCCGGCGCTTGGTCTCCACCCGCCGCGCCTTCGCCGCCCGCGAGGGCCTGGTCGGCCGGCGCGGCCTGGGTACGTGGGTGGCCGAGCGCACCAGCTCGACCAGCCTGCCCACGGCATCGCGCCGGTTCTGCTCCTGGCTGCGAAAGCGATTCGCGGTGATGACCAGCGTGCCTTCCCGGTTGATGCGATTGCCGGCGAGCGCGCGCAGCCGGTCGCGCACGTGCTGCGGCAGCGAAGGGGAGCCCGCGACGTCGAAGCGCAGCTGCACCGCAGTCGCGACCTTGTTGACGTTCTGGCCGCCGGGTCCCGACGCGCGGATGAATGTCAGGTCGATCTCGCTCTCGGTGAGCGTGATGCCCGGCGCAATGCTGATCATCGGCCGAGTGTACGGCGCGTCCGGCAGCCGCACAACCGGAATCAAGGTGGGGCGTCGGGCCCCGCTTTCGTTACTTTCTGTAAACTTATCTTCTTCCCCCATGTCGGAGGCAGGAAGATGAAGCGCGATCGATTACTGCAGGTTTGGGCGGCCGTCGCCGCTGGCGCGCTGGTTACGGGCGCATGGGCGCATCACGGCTGGAGCGAATACGACTCCTCCAAGCCGCTCACCCTGACCGGCGTCGTCAAGGAATCGGGCTACGAGCATCCCCACGGCCACGTCCGTCTGGACACGCCGGGCAAGACCTGGAACGTGGTCCTCGCGCCCCCGTCCCGCATGGAGCGGCGCGGCCTGACGAAGGAAGCGCTCAAGCCCGGCGCCAACGTGACCGTAGTGGGCTATCCCAACCGCGAGAAGGCGGAGGAGATGCGCGCCGAGCGCATCACCGTCAACGGCAAGACCATCGAGTTGCGCTGATGCAGCACGAGGGGGGGACCACCGGGCTCGGCTGGATCGAGCAATCGGCGCTGGCGACCGCCATGCGCCAGGAGCTGTGGCTCTACCCGTCGATCGAGATCCTGCACATCTTCGGCTTCGTGACGCTGGTCGGCTCGATCGCGATGCTCGACCTGCGCCTGCTCGGCCTGTCGCGCGGGCTGTCGGTGCGGAGCCTGGCGCGTCACCTGCTGCCGTGGACCCTCGGCGCCCTCATCGTGATCGTGCCGACGGGGCTCATGATGTTCATGGCGCACGCCACTGATTTCATCTCCAACAGCGCTTTCGTGCTCAAGCTCTCGCTGATCTTCGGAGCGGGGCTCAACGCGGCTGCCTTTCACATGGGGCCGTACCGGACCGTCGACCAGTGGGACACGGCCACCGCGACACCGCCCGCGGCCAGGGTCCATGCGGTGCTTTCCCTGCTCATCTGGATGGGTGTCATTTCATGCGGACGATTGCTGGCATACATTTGATGCCGCGGTGGGGTTATGCCCTCGGCTTTCTCGTGTGCGCGGGGCTGATCGGCTTCGCGCTCTATCTCCAATACTTCCAGGGCGAGGAACCGTGCCCGCTGTGCATATTCCAGCGCATCGCCTTCATGGCCCTGGGCGTGGTGTTCCTGGTCGCGGCGCTGCACGGCCCGGCGCGCACCGGGGCGATGGTTTATGGCGGGCTGCTGGCCGCAGTCGCCGCTGCCGGCGGCGCCATCGCCGCGCGGCACGTGTGGCTGCAGAACCTGCCGAAGCACATGGTGCCGGAATGCGGCCCCGACCTCGCCTACATGATGAAGCGGTTCCCGTTCTGGGAGATGTTCGGCAAGGTTCTTGCCGGCAGCGGCCAGTGCGCCGAGGTCGGCTGGAAATTCCTCGGGCTGTCGATCGCCGGCTGGTCGCTGACCTGGTTCGTGCTGCTCGCCCTGTTCGCTGCGTTCCTCACGTTCCTCGCGCTGCGCCCGGCGCGTTGAAAATCCGATTCGACGCAGATAAACGCCGATTAACGCCGATGGAAAGGTACAAGGAACAAGGTCAGGCATCGTGCCTTGAACCTTGTAGCTTGAACCTTGGACCTGGCTAGGCGGGGACGTCGGGTTCGAGCTGGCGCTCGAGAACGTGGATCTGGTCTTTCAGGAAGAGCTTGCGTTTCTTCAGGCGTTGCAGCTGGATCTGGTCTTGCGCGGCGCTTTGCGACAGGCGGGATATGACGTCGTCGAGATCGCGGTGCTCTATCTGCAGTTGGTTGATCTTCTGCTTCAGAGCTTCGACGTCGGCGGTATGTATCATGGCGGCTTCCTCCATACCATCGAGACAAGTCCAGTATAGTCCCATTGATTTCAAAAAACGACCCCCGGAGGCAGGCCGGGCCCACGTGACCGCACGGGAAAGTAACCTGCTGTTTTTTCGTAATTAGCCAGGGAGCATCCCAAGGTGACCATCCAGCTCGACGTGAACGGACAGCGCCATGCGGTATCCGCCGCGGAAGAGACGCCGCTGCTCTACGTGCTGCGCAATGACCTCAAGCTCAAGGGCGCCCGCTTCGGCTGCGGCCTGGGCCAGTGCGGCTCGTGCAC
>DATFVY010000025.1:0-5643 GCA_035259925.1 Burkholderiales bacterium | reverse complement strand
CCCCGCCAGCCGCGCCAGGTCCACCGCGGCCTCCGTATGGCCGGGGCGGGCGAGCACGCCCCCGTCCACGGCGCGCAAGGTCTGCAGCCGGCCGGGACGGATGAGGTCCGTGGGCTGGGCCCCGTCGGCAATTGCGGCCTCGATCGTCCGCGCGCGGTCGTGCGCCGACATCCCGGAGCCGATGCCCTGGCGCGCGTCGATCGGTGTCGCGAACGCGGTAGCGAACTTGGTCTGGTTGCCGGTGTCATCGGTGATGAGCGATAGCCCCAGGCTGCGCATGCGCTCCTCGGTGAGCGCGAGGGAGATCAGCCCGCGGCCGTGGGTGGCCATGAAATTGATCGCCTCGGGCGTCGCGCGCTCCGCCGCGACGAAGAAATCACCCTCGTTCTCGCGTTCCTCGTCGTCGACGATGATCATCATCCTGCCCTTGCGCACGTCCGGCAGGATGAGCTCGACGATGTATTCGCTGGTCTTATCCGTCACTCGTCACCCGTCACCGGCTCTCAGCCGATGTGGCTGCGGCCGATGAGCCGCATGAACTCGGCGCGCGTCTTGTCGGTGTTGAACTCGCCGGTGAAGGCCGACGTGGTCGCGATCGAGTGCTGCTTCTGGATGCCGCGCATCACCATGCACATGTGCTGGGCCTCGATCACCACGGCCACGCCCTGCGGCTTCATCGTCTCCTCGATGCAGTTGCGGATCTCGACCGTCAACCGCTCCTGGACCTGCAGCCGCCGTGCGAACGCATCCACCACCCGCGGGATCTTCGACAGGCCGACGATCCAGCAGCTGGGAATGTAGGCGACGTGGCATTTCCCGAAGAACGGCAGGATGTGGTGCTCGCACAGGGAATAGACCTCGATGTCCTTCACGATCACCATCTGCTGGTAGTCCTCGCGGAACATCGCGGAGCGCAGGATCTGCGCGGGGTCGAGATCGTTGCCGTGCGTGAGGAACTGCAGCGCCTTCGCCACGCGCTCCGGGGTCCGCTTCAGTCCCTCGCGGTCCGGGTTTTCACCGAGGTCCTTGAGGATGGAGCGGTACTTCTCCGCGATGCGCTGCGACGTGAGGGGGTTGTACGTGTCGTTGCGCGCGTACCCCGCGTAACCGTTCATCTCGTTTTCTTCGAGCATCTGCTTGTTCAGCGCCATATCGGTGCCTCTCGTCACTCGTTGCTCATCATTCGTTGCTCGTTATCACCCAGCCTGCCCTGCAATCCGCTCGCGGATGGCCTTCACGATGCCTTCCTTGTTGAGACCGGCATGCGCCAACTGGATACCCGGGTCGCCCTGGTCTATGAAGCGGTCGGGAAGGCCCAGCTGGAGGACGGCGACGCGTTTGCCCGCCCGCTGCAGGGATTCCAGCACGGCGCTGCCCGCCCCGCCCATCACCACGTTCTCCTCGACGGTGACCAGCAGGTCATGCGCATCGGCCAGCTCCCGCACGAGTTGCTCGTCGAGCGGCTTCACGAAGCGCATGTTGGCCACCGTCAGATCGAGCTCCTCGCCCGCTTCCAGCGCCGCCTTGAGCACGGATCCGAACGCGAGGATCGCCACCCGCTTCGACAGGAGCGAGAACGAGTTGCCGCTGCGGCGGATCTCGCCGCGGCCGATGGGCAGCGCCATCATCTCCTTCGCGATCTCGGTGCCGGGGCCCGTGCCGCGCGGATAGCGCACGGCGGCGGGCGTTGCCATCTGGAAGCCGGTATAGAGCATCTGCCGGCATTCGTTCTCGTCGGCGGGGGTCATCACCGTCATATTCGGCAGGCACCGCAGATAGCTCAAGTCGAAGCTGCCGTTGTGGGTCGCCCCGTCCGCCCCCACCAGCCCCGCGCGGTCGATCGCAAACAGGATGGCCAGGTTCTGGATCTGGACGTCGTGGATCAGCTGGTCGTAGGCGCGCTGCAGGAAGGTCGAATAGATCGCCACCACCGGCTTGTAGCCTTCGCACGCCAGGCCGGCGGCGAAAGTCAGCGCGTGCTGCTCGGCGATCCCGGTGTCGAAATAGCGGTCGGGGTAGCGCTCGGCGAATTTGACCAGCCCCGAGCCTTCGCGCATGGCGGGCGTGATCCCGATGAGCCGCGGATCCCTCGCCGCCATGTCGCACAGCCAGTCGCCGAAAACCTGGGTGTAGGTGAGCTTGCCGCCGGATTTGCCCCCAACGATGCCGTTTGCGGCGTCGAACTTGGAGACCCCGTGATAGAGCACCGGGTCGGACTCGGCGAGCTTGTACCCGGCGCCCTTGCGCGTCACCACGTGCAGGAACTGGGGCCCCTTCAGCTCGTTCATGTTGCGCAGCGTGGGGATCAGGGCATCGAGATCGTGGCCGTCTATGGGACCGATGTAGTTGAAGCCCAGCTCCTCGAACATCGTTCCCGGCGTCACCATGCCCTTCATGTGCTCTTCCGCCCGCTTGGCGAGGTCCCCCAGCACCTTCTCGCCCGCCCGCTTGGCGGCCGCGTAGAACCGCCCCGACATCAGCTTGGCGAAGTATTTGTTGAGCGCGCCCACCGGCGGCGAGATGGACATCTCGTTGTCGTTGAGGATAACGAGCAGGTTCGTGTCGGAGTCTCCCGCGTTGTTCAGCGCCTCGAACGCCATGCCCGCCGTCATCGCGCCGTCGCCGATCACCGCCACCACCTTGCGTTTCACTCCGGCCAGCTTGGACGCGATCGCCATGCCCAGCGCGGCGCTGATGGACGTGCTGGAGTGCGCGGTGCCGAAGGTGTCGTATTCACTTTCCTCGCGGCGCGGAAAACCGGACAGCCCGCCCCACATGCGCATCCGGTCCATGCCCTCGCGCCGGCCGGTGAGCACCTTGTGCCCGTAAGTCTGGTGGCCGACGTCCCACACGACGCGGTCGTGCGGGGTGTCGAGCACATAGTGGAGCGCTATCGTCAGCTCGACCGTGCCGAGGTTCGACGACAGGTGCCCGCCGGTCTGGCTCACCGATTCCAGCAGGAAGGCGCGCAGCTCGTCGGCGAGTTGCTTCAACTGCTTCACGTCCAGGCGCCGGAGCTCGTGCGGGTAATTCACGCTCTTGAGCAGCTCGAACTTGGACGGCCCGGTGGCCTGCTGGGCGCCCACGCCTGAATTGAGAACGTTTTCCGACATTTACGTACCTATACCCTTGCTGCGTTATCCATGTCCCCGGCGCGATGAAAGGCGGCCAAGCCGTCTTTTTGATCGCGCCGAGTTAAACCCGCGCGTAGCGTCGGGCTTTAACAACACTTAGAACTTCCTGAGCACAATAAAATCCGCCAGTTGCCGCAGCCTCAGGGCCCCCTCCCCGAAGCCCCCAAGGGCGTCGAGGGCATTCTGCCGCATTTCCTGTGCCAGCGCCCGCGCGCGTGCCACGCCCAGCGCGCTGACGTAGGTCGGCTTGTCGTCCTTGGCGTCCTTTCCCGCGGTCTTGCCCAGGGTAGCGGTGGACGAATCGGCATCGAGCACGTCATCCACCACCTGGAAAGCGAGGCCGATCAGCTTCGCGAACTGGTCGAGCTGCGCGAAAGCTCTTGCCTCTAGCCCTTTGCCGCAGCGCGCGCCGAGCAGCACGGAAGCCCGGATCAGCGCGCCGGTCTTGTGGATGTGCATGAACTCAAGTTCCGGCACGGTGAGGGCCTTGGCCACGGACGCCAGATCGATCGCCTGCCCTCCCGCCATGCCGCGCGAGCCCGCCGCGGCCGCCAAAAGCTTCACCATCTCGAGCTGCGTCTTCGGGTCGTCGGCGAGCCGGTAGTCGCCCAGCAGCTGGAACGCGAGGCTCTGCAGCGCGTCGCCCACGAGCAGCGCGGTCGCCTCGTCGAATTCAACGTGACAAGCCGGCTTGCCGCGGCGCAGGTCATCGTCATCCATGCATGGCAGGTCGTCGTGCACCAGCGAATAGGCATGGATCAGCTCCACCGCGGCCCCGGCAATGGCGACGCGCCCGGGATCGGCATCCGCCAGCTCGCCGGCGGCGAATGCCAGCAGCGGGCGCACGCGCTTGCCCCCGTCGAGCACCGCGTAGCGCATCGCCTGGTGCAGGCGTTGGGGCGCGATGTCCGCCGCCGGCAGCACGCGCTGGAGCGTCTCCTGGACGCGCTGCAGTTGCGAATGCGACCAGGCCGCGAAATCAGTCGTCGTCGCGATGGTCACTCTTGAAGTCCCGCAGGATGCCGTTTTCCAGGATTTTCACCTGCTGCTGCGCATCCTGCAGGGCAGCCTGGCAGTACTTCAGCAGCTCGGCCCCGCGCTTGTAGGCGGCCAGCGAGCGCTCGAGCGGCAGCTGGCCCGCCTCCATGGTGGAGACGATTTTCTCCAGTTCCGCCAGCGCCGCTTCGAGTGATTCCGGCGGCTGGGATTTCACGGCTTTGGACACGCGCGGGACGGCTTCGGACGAAAGGCGAAAGGGTAACGCAGTCAAAGGCTTGCGGTCAACGAATGAACGGCTCGGCGACGCATCCGGCACGCCCCCACGGGCGTAGTACCCCGGGGACGCCCGTCCGCGGGATTCCGTTATCATCGCCCGGGACACGATGAACAAGAAACGCCTGCTGCTGGTCGCCGTTCTGGTGGTGCTGATCGCCGCCTTCTTCGCGTTCGGCCTTCACCGTTACTTTTCGCTCGAGCTCTTCAAGGCGCAACAGGCAGCGATTACCGAGTTCGTCGCGCAGCGCCCGGTCGTCTCCGGGCTCGTCTTCTTCCTGATCTACGTGGCGGTCACCGGGTTGTCGCTGCCGGGCGCCGCGGTCATGACCCTGATCGCGGGCGCGGTCTTCGGCCTGTTGTGGGGCACGGTGATCGTCTCGTTCGCCTCCACCCTCGGCGCCACCCTCGCCTTCCTGGCATCACGCTTCCTGCTGCGCGATTGGGTGCAGGCGAAGTTCGGCGAGCGGCTGAAGCGCGTCAACGACGGAATGGCGAAGGAAGGGGCTTTCTACCTGTTCGCGCTGCGGCTCGTGCCCGCGATTCCGTTCTTCGCGATCAACCTGCTGATGGGGCTCACCCCGATCAAGACCTGGACCTATTTCTGGGTGAGCCAGGTCGGGATGCTGGCCGGCACGATCGCCTACGTTTACGCCGGCACAACGCTGGGCGAGATGAGAATCTCCATTGAGCTGCTGCTCGCCTTCACGATACTGGGCGTTCTGCCTCTGATCACCAAGCGGGTGATCGACGCCATCAGGGCGCAGAAGGTGTACGAGGACTGGGTGCGCCCGGCACGATTCGACAGCAACCTGGTCGTAATCGGCGCGGGATCCGCCGGACTCGTGTCGGCGTACATCGCCGCCGCGGTGAAGGCGAAAGTCATCCTGATCGAGAAGCACCGGATGGGTGGAGACTGCCTCAACACCGGCTGCGTGCCCTCGAAGGCGCTCATCAGGTCGGCGCGCCTGCTCTCGCAGATCAAGCGTTCCAGCGACTTCGGCATCAAGTGGGCAAGCGCGGAGTTCGACTTCGCCGACGTCATGGAGCGGGTGCAGCGGGTCATCCGGGCCATCGAGCCGCACGATTCCGCGACGCGCTACACGGCCCTGGGCGTGGAATGCATCGAGGGCGAGGCAAAGATCACCTCGCCCTGGACGGTGGATGTAAAGACGGCCGCCGGCGCCCGCTCGCTGACGACGCGCGCCATCGTGATCGCCGCCGGCGGGCGCCCGCT
>DATFVY010000024.1:0-2302 GCA_035259925.1 Burkholderiales bacterium | reverse complement strand
TGATCCGCCGCGCGTCTCCAGTCGCCGCGAGAGATCGCCCGTGGCGATGGCCGACGCAGTGCGGCTGATCTCCTGCACTTCGACGAGCAGGGCACGGCGGATCAGCCATCCGATCGTCGCCCCCAGCAGCAACACGATCGCCACGGCCCCGGCGACCCCGTACCAGAAGCGTTCGATGAACGACTGGAGGAGGACGCTCTCGCGGCCGAGCAGGAGGTGGTAGCCGCCCGGTAACGTCACGTGCGAGACCACCACCCGCGTCGACGCGCCCTCGCCCAGGCTGATCACCAGCCCGTAAGCTCCGGGGGCGTCGGGAACCTCCGGCGGCCAGCTGGGGAGATTGCCGGCGAGGCGCCGCTTCGACGTGTCCGCAAAGACCATGATTTCGCTGCGAGGCAAGCTGGCCGCCTCGGCGTCCATCGCGGCCGCGAGTCCGCTCGCACCTTCCCTGTCGAACACGTCGACCAGCCGTTGCACATCCGCGCCGTGGACGTACGCCTTGAAGGTCGACAAGTTCGTCTGCCACGCGAACCAGAGCGGGATCGCGAACAAGGCGAGCGCCAGCACGCTGAGGGCGATATAGGCAAGCCCCACCCGCGACGGCGACAAGCGCAGAACGCTGCTCATCTGCTGGCTGTTCTCTGCAGTCCTGCCCCCGCCACTCGCCTCATCAGCTCTCGAGCGACTCGCGCACGGCCGCGAGCAGCTCCCGGCGCGTGAACGGCTTTGGCAGCACTTTGCGCACGCCGAGCTGCCACGCCGCGCTCGCAGACGCCTCGAGGCCCCGCCGGAACCGCGCCGAGATCACCAGGATCGGCGCCGGATACCTCGCCCGAAACGACCGGATCAGCGCCTCGGCACCGCGTGGGCGCGAGATGTTGGCGATGACGAGTCGTGGCGCTTCCTCCCTTGCGTCGTGCGGCGCAGCGGTAGCGCACGAACCTCAACCACGGTGTACCCCGCCTCCCCGAGCCAGCGCTCGAGCAATCCCGGATGAGATCGTCCGTTTCGACGATGAGAATATAGCCGTTCGGCGGCACCGACGCCCGTTTGGCCTGCGTGGATTTCGAGAGCGCGGCGCAGGCTACATCTTCACAGCGTCGGTGGAAATCGTGCGCTAGCCCTGCGGGGGGCCGCGCCTTGCCGGGGCCACGCGCCTCAGCCGAGCCGCGCGCGCAACGTGATCTGTGCGTTCAACAGGCGCGAGATAGGGCAGTCGCTCGCGGCGCCCTGCGCCGCCTTGTCGAACGCCTCGGCGCTCGCCTTGGGCACTTTCGCGACGCAGTTGAGGTGGATCTTGGTGATGGTCGGCCTGTTGTCCTTCATCTCGAAGTCGAGCGTCGCCTGGGTCTCGATGCTCTCCGCGACGAGGTTCACCTTGCCGAGCTCGGCGGACAGCGCCATCGAGAAGCAGCCGGCGTGGGCCGCCGCGATCAGCTCCTCGGGGTTCGTGCCTTTGGCCGCCTCGAAGCGCTGAGCGAAGGTGTAGGGGGCGTTCGACAGCACGCCACTGTCGAACGAGACGCTGCCCTCCCCCTCCTGGAGCCCGCCGCGCCACACCGCGCTCGCTTTCGATCGACGGATCATACGTGGCCTCCTTTGGCGTCGGACATGGGTGACCCCTTCATGTCAGGGCCGGGACGCCGCCTGGCCTGCAGTACGACGCGCAACCAGCGCTCGGGCATGGTCACCCCATTGACGGTGGAGCGCCATTATATTTTTCCATTAGGGTTCTGTTGCAAGCATGATCGCAGCCGAGGATCACACTGCCGGTCGCGCCTTGCTTTTGCGAACCGGCAGCTTCCAGTGGGGCCGAACGAAGTGGCAGGTGTAGCCGCCGGGATTTCGCAGGAGGTAATCCTGATGCTCGGGTTCGGCTTCCCAGAAATCGCCGGCCGGAACCACCTCGGTGACCACCTTGCCGGGCCACAGGCCTGAAGCATCCACGTCGGCAATCGTGTCTTCGGCAATCCGCTTCTGCTCGTCGCTGGTGTAGAAAATCGCCGAGCGATAGCTGGCGCCGAAGTCGTTGCCCTGGCGATTGCGCGTGCTGGGGTCGTGGATCTGGAAGAAGAACTCGAGAATCTGTCGATAGCTGATGCGGGCGGGATCAAAGATGATCTCGACCGCTTCGGCGTGTCCGGGATGATTGCGATAGGTGGCGTGGGAGTTGGTGCCGCCGGTGTATCCGACCCGGGTCGACAGAACGCCCTCGTAGCGGCGAATGAGATCCTGCGCGCCCCAGAAGCAGCCTCCCGCAAGAACGGCGCGCTCCTGGGTCATCGCGGAACCTCCACCTGGT
>DATFVY010000023.1:0-2203 GCA_035259925.1 Burkholderiales bacterium | reverse complement strand
AGCAGCGCGATGCACCAGCGCCAGAAAGCGAGCGTCACCGGCGGCACCGAATCGTGCAGCGCGCGCCCGACCACGGAGTTGCCCGCCCAGAACAGCGCGCACAGCGTCAGCAGCAGGTACGGCGACTGCCACGCCGGGCGCCGCGACGGGTCCGGATAATGCCCCAAGGTGGGGTGCGTCATGCTGGTATGTGATCGCGAGCGTTGAACGGCGCCCCGCGTCCGTTCGAACGCGAGCAGCCAAACCGGCACATTGTGTCCGGATTTGGCGTCAGTTCAACCGCGCGGCAATCTGCTGTAGCTCCACGACGCGCCGGTGCACCGACCCCGCGTCATCGGCGTCCGGCTTGAGCATCAGGTAATTGCGGAAGTCGGACAGCGCGGCCCGGTGGCATTCCAGCTCGAGGTAGAGGGCCGCGCGGTCGCGGTATTCGTCCGCCGCACGCGGCTCCAGCGCGATGATGCGGTCCGCGGCCGCGAGCGCGCGGGCGGGGTCGCGCCGCTCCAGGTAGATGCTCTTCAGATTGCGCAGGATGCGGGCGAGAATGTCCTTCTTGCCCGCGGCTGCCAGCATGTGGCGGGCGACATCCGGCGGCGGCGCCGTCCCGCCGCGCAGCGCCCGCAGCCGCCGCTGCAGGTCCTCGAGGCTCAACGATGCGCCGCGCTCGTAGGGATCCAGGACGATGACCCCATCGCGTGCCGCGCACTTCACGAGGAAATGACCCGGGAAGGAAACCCCGTGCAAAGCGAGGCCCAGCCGGCGCCCGATCTCCACGTAGACGATGGAGAGCGTGATGGGGATGCCCAGCCGGCGGTCGAGCACCTCGTTCAGGAAGCTGTTGCGCGGATCGTAGTAATCCTGCGTATTGCCGCGGAAGCCGAGCTCGTCGAACAGGTAATGGTTGAGCGCGACCACGGCATCGGTCGGGCCGATGTCCCGACGCAGCCTGCGCTTGAGCTCGGTCCCGAGGTCCTGGAGGCGCCGAAGATACGCGAACAGATCCAGGTTCGGGTACTCGTGCGCCGCGATGAGCAGCGCCGCCTCCGCGAGGTCGATCTCCTCCTCGGGTCCGGCAACGATTTCCTTCCAGCGTTCCGCTGTGTTCATAAACCCGAATTTAACCGCCAAGACGCCAAAAGGCATTCAAATTCAAAAGGAACAGGACAACTGATCAGAGCAAGGGTTCGCACTTGAATGCTTCTTGGCGGCTTGGCGGTTCAATTCCTACGCCCTGCGCGCGAGCGGCAGGTTCATGAGCAGGTTTTGCGGCTTCACGCGTAGCGCGCCATCGCTCGTCATCGCGAGCCCCAGGAACACCGGCCCGCCCTTCACTTCCGGCCGCAGCACGATCGGGTCGCGAAATTCGACGCGGTACAGGCCGACGACGCGCTTCATGTGCTCCGCCCCGACCTCTCTGCCATTATAAATGTCGTTCAGCAGGGCGGTCGCCTCGGTGTCCAGCCCGACGTGCCACACCCAGTCCTCGTCCGGTATCTCGCGCACCGGCTTTATCGCCGTGCGCACGCCGTGGAAGTGCGCGATCCAGCGCTCCAGCACGCGCGCGAACGCCAGGCAGCCCGGCCGCCCGTGATTGATGTTAAGCACTGTGTCGTAACGCTCGTCGCGCTCGAAGTAGCGCGCCGCGCTCTTGTCGTCGAGCACGTCGAGCTCGATCGTGCGCAGCGGCATCTGCCCCTCCTGCAGCAGCCGCCCCAGGCTACCGAAGCCGCCGCCGCTCGCATGCATCTCGACCGTTTCCGCGTCGGCGAGCATGATCGCGCCGTCCGTGACGCTGACGCGCTGCTCGCGGAACAGCAGCTCCGCCGCGCGCACGTCCAGCCCGTCGTGCGCGCCGTCCAGGATGCCGCGCAGTATCACCTGGACCGTGTGATGGATGAAATCCGGCGGCACCGCGATGTCGCCGCGAAACAGGTTGGCGTAGAAGCCTTCCAGGTTCCGCGCCGCCAGCAGCTGGTTGCGGAAGCGGAGGATGATGCGATAGTTCTCGCGCGCATCGGCATCAGCCAGGGCGGCGACCTCCGCCTCCTGCACGGCCCGACGCGGCTGCTCGATGAGCGAGGCATGCAGCGCGCGCTCGGCCGGGCAGGATTCCGCGACGGGCGCGAGCTCCGGGCGCCGGTAGTAGAGCCGGAGATAGTCGTCAGTGACGACGAGCCGCCCGTCCGCGCCCTTGCGCAACAGG
>DATFVY010000022.1:0-3430 GCA_035259925.1 Burkholderiales bacterium | reverse complement strand
CAACAATTTCCCGGAATTCACCGGGCGCATCTGCCCCGCGCCGTGCGAGGAAGCCTGCGTGCTGCGCATCAACGAAGACCCCGTCGGCATCAAGTCGATCGAGCACGCGATCATCGACAAGGCCTGGGAGCACGGGTGGGTAACGCCGCAGCCCCCGGCGCACAGGACGGGCAAGAAGGTGGCCGTGGTGGGATCCGGCCCGGCGGGGCTCGCCTGCGCGCAACAGCTGGCGCGTAGCGGACACGACGTCGTGGTGTTCGAGAAGAACGACCGCATCGGCGGTCTCCTGCGCTACGGTATCCCGGACTTCAAGATGGAGAAATGGCTCATCGACCGGCGCATGGAGCAGATGGCGGCGGAGGGCGTCTCGTTCCGGGCCGGCGTTTACGTCGGCACCCAGCGTCCCGGCAAGGGCGTCGCCGACTGGGCGACCGGAACGATCGCGCCCAGGAAGCTGCTCGCGGAATTCGACGCGGTAGTGCTCGCCGGGGGCGCGGAGCAGCCGCGCGACCTGCCGGTCCCGGGGCGCGAGCTCGACGGCGTTCATTTCGCGATGGAATTCCTGCCGCTGCAGAACAAGCGCGTGGCGGGCGACGCAGGGGTCCCCGACTTGTGGGCGACCGACAAGCACGTCGTTGTGATCGGCGGTGGCGACACCGGCTCCGACTGCATCGGCACTTCCAACCGGCACAGCGCCAGGTCGGTCACCAATTTCGAGCTGTTCCCGATGCCGGCCGACGTGGAGCGCAACCCGGTCTGGCCGTACTGGCCGACGCGGCTGCGCACCTCCTCGTCGCACGAGGAAGGAGTCAACCGCGACTGGTCGGTCGCCACCAAGGAATTCGTCGGCGAAGGCGGCAAGGTGAAAGCCCTGAAGGCGGTGCGACTCCAGTGGAAGGACGGCAAGATGAGCGAAATGCCAGGGTCGGAATTCACGCTGCCGGCCGAGCTGGTGCTGCTCGCGATGGGCTTCGTCTCGCCAGTGCAATCGATACTGGAGGCGTTCGGCGTCGAGAAAGACGCGCGCGGCAACGCCAGGGCAACGACCGACGGCGCCGGCTGTTACGTGACCTCCGTGCCCAAGGTGTTCGCCGCCGGCGACATGCGCCGCGGGCAATCGCTCGTCGTCTGGGCGATCCGCGAAGGCCGCCAATGCGCCCGCGCCGTCGACGAATTCCTCATGGGGTCTTCAGAGTTGCCCCGCTAGCAGCAGCGGTGCGGGCCCCTTCCTGCAGGGGCGTGGGGCCTTCCCGCACCCCCGCACCCCCTGACGCATGAGCCCGCTCAAGAACGACACGCTGATCCGGGCGCTGCTGCGGCAGCCGACGCCGTATACCCCGGTCTGGGTCATGCGCCAGGCCGGGCGCTACCTGCCCGAGTACAATGCCACGCGCGCCCGCGCAGGCAGCTTTCTTGCTCTCTGCAAGACTCCGGCGTTCGCGGTTGAGGTGACGCTGCAGCCGCTCGCCCGCTTCGCGCTCGACGCCGCCATCGTGTTTTCGGACATCCTCACCATACCGGACGCCATGGGCCTGGGGCTGGCGTTTGCCGAAGGCGAAGGGCCCTATTTCGAGCGGCCGCTGCGCGACGAGCGCGACATACGCAAGCTGCGGGCGCCCGTCCCGGGCGAGGACCTGCGCTATGTGCTCGATACGGTGCGCCAGGCCCGCCAGGCGCTGGACGGCAAGGTCCCCCTGATTGGATTCTGCGGCAGTCCGTACACCCTCGCCTGCTACATGATCGAAGGGCGCGGCAGCACGGATTTCCCCGCCGTGAAAGCCATGCTCCGCGACCGCCCCGAGCTGCTGCACCACATCCTGGACGTCAATTGCCGCGCCGCCATCGCCTACCTCAATGGCCAGATCGAGGCGGGAGCGCAGGTGATCATGATCTTCGACACCTGGGGCGGCATGCTCGGCGCCGCCGAATACCGCGATTTCTCCCTGGCCTATGCGAAACGTGTCGTGCAGGGCTTGAAGCGCGAGCATCAAGGCGCGCGCGTCCCCAGCATTGTCTTCGCAAAGGGTGCAGGCCACTCGCTCGAGTCCATTGCCGCCAGCGGCTGCGATGCCGTCGGCGTGGACTGGACGGTCGATCTGCGGGCGGCACGCGGCCGCGTCGGCGCTCGCGTCGCGCTGCAAGGCAACCTGGATCCGGATGTGCTGCTCGCCGGTCCGGACGCAGTGCGCGCCGGGGTTGCCGCCGTCCTCGCGGCTTTTGGCAGCGGCAGCGGGCACGTTTTCAACCTGGGCCACGGAATTTCCCGGCACACGCCCGTGGACAGCATGAGCGCCCTGGTCGATGCCGTACACGAAGCGAGTCGCGCGTATCACTGAAGACCCGCGCCAGGCGCGGCTCTCCGGGGAGGCGCCTCTTTATGCACACGGCAGGCCGGTTTTCCTACAGTCTGTAGCGGGACAGCGTCAATGACCTCCATTTTTGATATAAATATCTGATTTATATAGTATAAAATGTTCGCGCTTGGCGGCAGAACCCGGCGGCACGGGCGCGATAACCCCGCATGGAGTCCGAGGACTGCCGCCTATCAACACAGTTATCCACAGGGCGGTGTTGAAAACCCGAAAATCCTGAGGCCGGCAAACCAGTTGCAGAACGATCGCGAAAGCCACTTCGCCGGGCAGCCCGTACCATCGCAACGATGCCGATGAAGGTGATACGCGTCGCGCTCGACGTGCCCGTCGCAAAGCTGTTCGACTATCTCGCCCCCGACGCCACCGCGGCCGACGTCGGCCAGCGCGTGCTGGTCCCGTTCGGCCGCAAACATGCTGTCGGCATCATCCTGGAGCTGGCTCGCTCGAGCGAGCTGCCCGGAGAGCGCCTGAAGAGCGCCATCCGCGTCCTGCGCGCCGCGCCGCCGCTCGCGCCGCAGGATCTGCGCCTGATGCGGTTTGCCGCGGACTACTACCATCATCCGCTCGGCGCGGTGGTCGTGGGGGCATTGCCGGCGCGCCTGCGGCGCGTCGCGGAACCGGCCCGCCGCCGCACCCAGCGCGGCAAGGACGACGGCGCACAAGGGCCGCCGCCGGGTGCGTCGCCTGCTCCGGCTCTGACTCCGGCACAGACGCAGGCCGTGGCGGAAATCTGCCGCGGCTTCGGCGACTTCCGGCCGCTTCTCCTGCTGGGGGTCACGGGCAGCGGCAAGACGGAGGTCTACCTGCACGCCATCGCCGCGGCGCTCGAGGCGGGCAAGCAGGCATTGGTGCTCGTGCCCGAGATCGCGCTCACGCCGCAGCTGGAGGCGCTCGTCGGACGCCGCTTTCCCGCTACGCGCAGGGTAAGCCTGCACAGCGGGCTTGCCGAGACGGAGCGCCTCGAGCATTGGCACGCGGCCGCAGGCGGCCAGGCCCGTATCGTGCTCGGCACGCGGCTGGCGGTGTTTACACCGATGCCCGAATTGGGTCTGGTCATC
>DATFVY010000021.1:0-3329 GCA_035259925.1 Burkholderiales bacterium | reverse complement strand
GCCAGGACTTCCTGGAACTCGACTTCACGGCTCGTCAGCAGGAGCTTGGCATCGGCGCACGGCGTGCCGCATTCCGGATGGGTATAGAGCCTGACCGGAGGCAGGCCGCCGCGCCGTGCAGCCGCCCTGGTCGCCTGCGGCTTTAGCCCTGGCGGCGCGGACCTGGGATAGCCCGCGGCGTCGAGCGCGATGTCCCATTCGCTTTCGGTGTAACCCTTCATGCGGATGGTGCCGATGAACAGGACCGGCACGTCGAGCCCACCGCTCAGCTTCCGGTACGCCTCGACGTCACCCTGCGGATCCCTCTCGGTATGGGGCACGCCGCGCCGTGCCAGGTGAGCACGCGCCTGGTCGCAGGGCGCGCCGCAATTGGTGGTCCACAGCGTCACCGGAAAATTCTGCATCGCCTGCTGCACGCTGAACGGCAGTGCCGTCGCCTCGATCGTGCCGCCGCCGAGGCGGCGCTGCTCGACCTTCTTCGCGTTGGAGGGGGGCGGCGTGTCGCGGTACTCGACGTTGCCCTTGTCGTCCACCCAGCGGTAGAGCTGGGCGGCGCCCGCAGGTGCCGCCGCCAGAATCGCCAGGGCGGTGAGAATCGCGATTCTTTTCATGGTGTTACCTCCTGTGCTGGCGGCTTCACTGTAACACCAGCGCGCGCCCTGCGTAAAGCGGCTAGGCGCCCATCCCGTTATGACGGAGAAGCGCATCCATCCTGGGCTCGCGCCCGCGGAAAGCGATGAAAGACTCGAGCGCGGGCCGGCTGCCCCCCACGCCGAGAATCTCATCCCAGAAGCGCTGCCCGGTGCGCGGATCAAGCACGCCATTCTCCTCGAACAGGCTGTAGGCGTCCGCCGAGAGTACCTCGGCCCACTTGTAGCTGTAGTAGCCCGCCGCATAGCCGCCGGCGAAGATGTGGGAGAAGTTGTGGGGAAAGCGGTTGTAGGGGGGCGGCAGCACGACGGCGACGCGCGCGCGCACTTCGTTCAGCAAATCGAGCGCGGACTTTCTCCCGTCGGGATCGAAATCGTGATGAAGCTGGAGGTCGAACAGCGAGAACTCCAGTTGCCGCACGGTTTGCATTCCGCTCTGGAAATTCTTCGCCGCGAGCATCTTGTCGAAGAGGGCGCGCGGCAGCGGCTCCCCGCTGTCGACGTGAGCGGTCATCGGCCGCAGCACGTCCCATTCCCAGCAGAAGTTTTCCATGAACTGCGAGGGCAGCTCTACCGCGTCCCACTCGACGCCGTTGATCCCGGACACGCCGAGGTGGTCCACGCGCGTGAGCAGGTGGTGCAGGCCGTGGCCGAATTCGTGGAACAGGGTGTTCACTTCCTCGTGCGTGAACAGCGCCGGCTTGCCGCCGACCGGCGCCGAGAAATTGCAGTTGAGGTACGCGACCGGCGCCTGCACCCGGCCCTCCTTGATGCGCCGCGTGACCGCTTCGTCCATCCAGGCGCCGCCCCGCTTCGAGGGCCGGGCGTAGAGATCGACATAGAACTCGCCGACGCGCTGCCCCGCGCGGTCGCGGATGGCGTAGAAGCGCACGGCGGGATGCCACGTCGGGGCCGTCGAGGGCTCGATCTTCAGCCCGTAGATCGTTTCCACGAGCTTGAACATGCCCGGCAGCACACGCGTCTCCGGGAAGTACTGCTTCACCTCCTGGTCGGAGAACGCGTAGCGCTTGAGGCGCAGCTTTTCCGAGGCATAGGCGAGGTCCCATACCGCGAGCCTCGCGAGACCGAGCTCGCTGCGCGCGAACTCCGTTACTTCCTCGAGATCGCGCTCGGCGTAGGGTTTAGCCCGGGCGGCGAGCTCGTTCAGGAAATCGAGCACTTGACGCGGCGATTCCGCCATCTTGGGCTCGAGCGAGTATTCCGCGTAGGTGGTGAAATCGAGCAGCCGCGCCTGCTCCCGGCGCAGCTTGACGATCTCGACGATCAGCGCGCTGTTGTCCCATTCCGGCTTGCCGAACTCGGAGGCGCGCGTGACATAAGCGCGGTACATCAGTTCGCGCAGCGCGCGGTTCTCCGCGTACTGCATCACCGGCAGGTAGGACGGCGCGTGCAGCGTGAATTTCCAGCCGGGCTTGCCGTCCGTGTGCGCCGCCTCGCGGGCGGCATCGAGGACATCCGGCGGGATGCCCGCGGTCTGGGCCGGGTCCGACACGAAATGGCTGAAGGCATTGGTCGCGTCGAGCAGGTTGTCGGAGAAGCGCGACGAGAGCTGCGCCAGCCGGTCGCTGATCTCCTTGAAGCGTGCTTTCTTGTCCGCTGCCAGCTCGGCGCCGCCGAGGCGGAAATCGCGCAGCTCGTTCTCGACGATCTTCTTCTGCGCCCGCGACAATGACTCGAAGTCGCGGCTGCCGTGCAGCGCCTTGAACCTGGCGAACAGTCCCTCGTTCTGCCCCAGCTCGGTGTAGTACTGCGTGACCTTGGGCAGGTTGGCGTTGTAGACCTCGCGCAGCTCGGGGTTGTTCATCACCGCGTTCAAGTGCCCCACGATGCCCCAGGCGCGATGGAGGCGCTCGTTGGCATTCTCCAGCGGCTGCACGAAGTCGCGCCACGTCGGCGGCGCGTCCGCCGCCGTGATGCGCTCGATCAACGCGCGGTTCTCGACAAGCAGCTGGTCTATCGCCGGCGTCACCAGCTCGACGCGGAAATCGGCGAAGCGGGGCAGGCCGGAAAAATCCAGAAGCGGGTTCATAGCAATAGCAGACAAGTCCAGGCGCTCGGCGTTCGGCCGTCGGTCGTCAGTCATCAGCCGTCACTTGGCTTCGTAGACCACCTGGCCGTCGACCAGCGTGCAGCGGACCCTTCCCTTGAGTTCGAAACCGACAAAGGGCGTGTTCTTGCCCTGGCTCTTGAGTGCCTCGGGCGTGACTTTCCAATGGCGCGCGGGGTCGAAGATGCAGATGTCGGCGGCGTGCCCGGGCGTGAGATGACCGGCATCGACGTTGAGCACGCGTGCCGCGTCCGAGGTGATGCGCGCGAGCGCCATGGCCGGCGTGGCCTTGGATTCCTCGGCCCACCTGAGCGTGAGGGGCAGCAGCAGTTCGAGCCCGGTCGCGCCGGCCTCGGCTTGGGCGAAGGGGAGTTGCTTCGCGTCCTCGTCCACGGGCGTGTGGTCAGAGCACAGCGCGTCCACCGAGCCGTCGGCGAGCGCCGCGCGCAGCGCGTCGCGGTCGCGCTGGCTGCGCAGCGGCGGGTTGAGATGGCTGTTGGAATCGAAGTAGCCGATGTCCAGCTCGGTGAGGTGAGCGTGGTGCACGGCGACGTCGCAGGTTACGGCGAGGCCCTGGCGCTTGGCGTCGCGCACCATGTCGATGCCCTCGG
>DATFVY010000020.1:0-6569 GCA_035259925.1 Burkholderiales bacterium | reverse complement strand
ATTCGCCAACGCGACGCAGCTGGGCGGGCACGTCCACGTCGGCGATTACGCGATACTCGGCGGCATCACTGCCGTGCACCAGTACTGCCACGTCGGGGCGCACTGCATCACGGGTGCCGGCACCGTCGTGCTGCAGGACGTACCGCCGTACATCATGGTTTCCGGCAATCCGGCCAAGCCCTATGGCCTCAACAGCGAGGGGCTGAAGCGGCGCGGCTTCACGGCGGACGCGGTTACCGGCCTCAAGCGTGCCTACAAGACGCTCTACCGGGCGGGGCACACGCTGGAGCAGGCGCGGCGCGAGCTCGCCCGGCAAGCCAAGCAATGCCCTGATATTCAGGCCACACTCGATTTTCTGGCTGTTTCCACCCGTGGCATCGTGAGATAGGCTCCCATGACCGCCGCACCGCTTACCATAGGCGTGGTTGCGGGCGAGGCATCCGGCGACCAGCTCGGCGCCCATCTCATCAAGGCGCTGCGCCAGCAGTTGCCGCAGGCGCGTTTCACCGGGATCGGCGGGGCGCGCATGCAGGCCGAAGGCATGGAGTCGCTCTTTCCCCTGGAGAAGCTGGCGGTACGCGGCTACGTGGAGGTGCTGCGCCATTACTTCGAGATCGTCGGCATCCGCCGGCGGCTCACCGCTCACTTCCTGAAGGAAAGGCCGGCGCTGTTCGTCGGGGTGGATGCCCCCGATTTCAATCTCGGTCTCGAGGCCAAGCTCAAGGCAGCGGGCATACCCACGATCCACTACGTGAGCCCCCAGCTGTGGGCATGGCGCGGCCACCGCATCCACAGCATCAAGCGCGCGGTGGACCGCATGCTGGTGGTGTTTCCGTTCGAGCAGGAGGTGTACGAGCGGGCCGGGGTGCCGGTGACCTATGTCGGGCACCCTCTTGCCGAGATCCTCCAGCCAACTCCCGACCGCAGACCCATGCGGGAGCAACTGCGGCTGCCGGCCGCAGCCAGGGTGATCGCGCTGCTGCCGGGCAGCCGCGACGCCGAAGTCGAGCACCTCGCCGGGCTGTTCATCGATACCGCCAGCCGGATCGCCGCCGCGGCGCCCGAGACGCATTTCCTGGTGCCCTTGGTGAGCCGGCGCACGCGGGAGCTGTTCGAGGCGGCGCTCTACAGCCGCCCGGCGCAGGAGCTGAACCTCACGGTCCTGTTCGGGCACGCCCATGACGCGATGGAGGCAGCGGATGTCGTGCTCGCGGCGTCCGGGACGGCCACGCTGGAGGCGGCGCTGATCGGCCGCCCGGTGGTCATTGCCTACCGCATGCCGCGCGTTTCCTGGTGGCTGCTGAAGGGACGGCACTATCAGCCGTACGTCGGGCTGCCCAACGTCGTCGCCGGAGAATTCGTCGTGCCGGAGTTTCTGCAGGACGAGGCTACGCCCGAGAACCTGTCGCAGGCTGTTCTGAATCTGCTCTTCGACAATACCGTTCGCGCGCGGCTGGAGGCGCGCTTCACCGCGATGGCCGACGCGTTGCGGCAGGACAGCCGCAGCCGCATCGCGTCGGCGCTGGTGCCGATGCTGAGGCCCGCCACGTGAGGCTGCTGTGCGGGGTGGACGAGGCGGGCAGGGGTCCGCTCGCCGGACCCGTTGTCGCGGCGGCGGTCATTCTCCATCCGCGCCGTCCCGTGGACGGGCTCGCCGACTCGAAGATCCTTACGCCGCGCCGGCGCGAGGAACTCGCGCAGGAGATCCAGTCGCGCGCGATTGCGTGGGCGGTGGCCTCCGCCAGCGTGGAGGAGATAGACGCCCTCAACATCCTGCGTGCGAGCCTCCTCGCCATGCGCCGCGCGGTCGAGGCTCTGGGCGTGACGCCGCAGCGAGTGCTCGTGGACGGTTTGTACTGTCCGGAACTGCCGCTGCCGATGCGGGCGATCGTCGGGGGCGACGCCAGGATCAAGTCAATCTCCGCGGCTTCCATACTCGCCAAGGTGACGCGCGACGCGGGCATGGTCACGCTGCACCACCAGCATCCGCTCTACGGTTTTGACCGCCACAAGGGCTACAGCACCAACGAGCATCTCGCCGCTCTTCGCGCCCACGGCGCCTGTCCCCTGCACCGCCGCAGCTTCGCCCCCGTGCGGGTCGCGCTCGGGCTGGACGTGGATGCGCAAGCGGTGCTGAACTTCGAAGCCGCTTGCAGCGACGACCCGGGAACCAGCTGATGCCTGCGCAAGCGCCGCCCGGCACCAGGCCCGTCACTTCGAGCGACAACCCTCGATTCAAGGAAATGCGCCGGCTCGTCCAGTCCGCGCAGGCCCGCAAGCGATCGGGCCTGTCGGTGCTGGACGGTGTCCACCTGGTCGAGGCCTACCGCAAGCATCACGGGGCGCCCCAGCAACTGGTGGTGAGCCGATCGGGCATGGAGAACTCCGAGATCCGCGCCCTGGCGCAGAGTGTGAGCGGCGCGGACACTCTGCTGCTGCCCGATACGCTGTTTCGGCGTCTTTCCCCCGTCGAAACTCCGACCGGCATCCTGGCCCTGGTGCGGACGCCCCGGCCGCAGTCACCGCCGAGCGAGATGGGGCCATGCGTCATGCTCGAGGACATACAGGACCCGGGCAACCTCGGCTCCATGCTGCGCACCTGCGCCGCAGGGGGCATCCGGCAAGTGTTGCTTTCGGCCGGCTCGGTGCATGCGTGGTCGCCGCGCGTATTGCGCGCAGGGATGGGTGCGCACTTTGCGCTCGCCGTCCACGAGCAGGTGGACCTGCAGGCGGCGGCACGCGCCTTTCGCGGCACGCGGGTCGCCACCCGGCAGGGTTCCCCCCGGTCGATTTTCGATACCGATTTGACGGGGAACGTGGCGTTCCTGTTCGGAAACGAGGGCGCCGGGCTGAGCCGCGAGCTGATCGGCGCGGCCGACATGGTCGTCTCGGTGCCCATGCCGGGACCGGTTGAGTCGCTTAATGTGGCGGCGGCTGCCGCGGTCTGCCTGTTCGAGCGGGTGCGGCAACTGGAAGTAAAAAATGCGAAGAGGAGCTGAGAGACCCGGGCCGGCTCCTCCAATCGGCTCAGGAATTACGCGCCGCGGGCCACGGTCTCAGTAAATACGGCGCACTAGCTTGGCCTCGTGCAGGATGGTGGTTGCAAGTTCTTCCACCGACTTGCTCGTGGCGTCCAGGAAAGGGATGTTTTCCTGGCGCATCAGCGCCTCGGCCTCGCGCACTTCGAACTCGCAATTCGCCAGCGTCGAGTACTGGCTGTTCGGCCTGCGCTCGTTGCGGATCTCCTGCAGGCGCTCCGGCCTGATGGTCAGGCCGTGCAGCCGGCCGCGCAGGGGACGCAGCTGGGCCGGGAGCTGCTTCGCGACGAAGTCCTCGGGAATGAGCGGATAGTTGGCCGCGCGGATGCCGAACTGCATGGACAGGTAGAGGCAGGTCGGGGTCTTGCCGCAGCGGGAGACGCCGACCAGGACGACGTCGGCGTCGGACAGGTCGCGCGTAGCAAGCCCGTCGTCGTGCGACAGGGTGTAATTCACGGACTCGATGCGGCGGTGATAATTGACGAAATCCGAGACGCTGTGCGAGCGCCCGACGGCATGCGAAGCCTGCACGCCGATTTCGCGCTCGAGCGGTGAGATGAACATCTCGAAGCAATCGAGGAACAGCGCGTTCGCCTGCCCGATGACGCGGGCGATCTCGATGCGGGCGAGGGTGCTGATGACGATCGGCCGGACGCCGTCGGCGGCGCCCTGGCGGTTGATTTTTTCCACCACGTCGCGTGCCTTCTCAACCGTGTCGACGAAGGGCAGAACGACTTCATTGAAGCGCACGTCGTCGAACTGGGTCAGCAGGCTGTGGCCGAGCATCTCGGCGGTGATCCCGGTCCGGTCCGAGACGAAGAATGCGCTGCGCGGTTGCGTCATCGCTGCCTCCCCTCTATTTTGCAGCTAAAATAACTTCTTTCTCTGCGGCGCACAATTCATCTGTGGTGAAAACATGAGCAAGGCGGACCTGGTTATCGATCTTTCCGCGTTGCGGATGAAGGACGTGGCGGTGGTTGGCGGCAAGAACGCATCGCTCGGCGAGATGATCAGTCAGCTGGGCGGCGCGGGGGTGCGGGTCCCGGGCGGGTTTGCCACTACCGCGCAAGGCTACCGCGAGTTCCTGGCGCAGGGCGGCCTCGACCGCCGCGTTGCGGATCGCCTGCGCCGGGTCGATTCCGGCGACATAGCCGCGCTGGTGCAGGCGGGGCAGGAGATCCGCGGCTGGATCATGGCCCAGGACCTGCCCCAGCGGCTCAAGGGGGAGATCGGTGACGCCTACCGCAAGCTGGCGGACGGGGCGGGGGCCGAAGCCTCCTTCGCCGTACGCTCTTCGGCGACGGCGGAGGACCTGCCCGACGCGTCCTTCGCCGGCCAGCAGGAAACCATCCTCAACGTGCGCGGCCTGGACCCGCTGTGCCTGGCGCTGAAGCGGGTGTACGCCTCTCTGTACACCGACCGGGCCATTTCGTACCGCGCGCACAAGGGCTACGCGCACGCCGATGTTGCGCTGTCCGCCGGCATCCAGCGCATGGTGCGCAGCGACCTCGGTGCGAGCGGCGTCATGTTCACGCTCGACACCGAATCGGGCTTCGACCAGGTGGTGTTCATCACCGCCGCCTACGGCTTGGGCGAGACGGTGGTGCAGGGCAAGGTCAACCCCGACGAGTTCTACGTCTACAAGCGCGCCCTGCGCGAGGGCAAGCAGGCGATCCTGCGCCGCGGGCTCGGCTCCAAGGCCGTGAAGATGATCTATGCGGACGGCCGGCAGGGCGGGGACGCGGTCAAGACCGTCGATGTTCCCGAGCGCGAGCGGCGGCGCTTCTCGATCAGCGATGCCGAGGCGGAGGAGCTCGCCCGCTACGCGCTCGTCATCGAAGACCATTACGGCCGGCCGATGGACATCGAGTGGGGCCGCGACGGCATCGACGGCAAGCTCTATGTCCTGCAAGCGCGGCCCGAAACGGTGAAGGCGGCCGAGAAGGTCGATTTGCTGCGGCGTTACCGGCTGAAGCAGCGCTCCGAGGTGCTCACGACCGGCCGCGCGATAGGGCAGAAGATCGGCGCGGGCGCGGTGCGCGTGGTGCGCGATGCGGCGGAGATGTCGCGCGTGCGTGAGGGCGACGTGCTGGTGACGGACATGACGGACCCCGACTGGGAGCCGGTGATGAAGCGCGCGGCGGCGATCGTGACCAATCGCGGAGGGCGCACCTGCCACGCGGCGATCATCGCCCGCGAGCTCGGCATCCCGGCGGTAGTGGGATGCGGCGACGCCACCCAGGTCCTGAAGGATGGGCGCCCGGTGACGGTGTCCTGCGCCGAAGGCGACACCGGCTTCGTCTATCGCGGCACGCTCGAGACCGAGGTGATCGACCTCTCGCTCAAAGGCATGCCCGCCGCGCCGCTGAAGATCACCATGAATGTCGGCAATCCGGAGCTGGCATTCGAGTTCCAGCGCCTGCCCAACGAAGGCGTGGGACTGGCGCGGCTGGAGTTCATCATCGCCCGCGGTATCGGGGTGCATCCGCGCGCGGTGCTGGCGTACCCCGATCTCGGGTCGGACCTGAAGACCGCAGTCGAAGAGCACAGCGCTGGATACCCGGACCCCGTGAGCTTTTACGTGGAGAAGCTCGCCGAAGGCGTTGCGACGCTGGGGGCGGCTTTCTGGCCGAAGCCGGTGATCGTGCGCCTGTCGGACTTCAAGTCCAACGAGTACTCGAGCCTCACCGGCGGGTCGCGCTACGAGCCGCGGGAGGAGAACCCGATGCTCGGCTTCCGCGGCGCCGGCCGCTACATCGATCCCTCGTTCCGCGAATGCTTCCGCCTGGAGTGCCGGGCGCTGAAGAAGGCGCGCGACAGCATGGGACTCACCAACATCGAGATCATGGTGCCGTTCGTGCGCACGGTGAACGAGGCCAGGCAGGTGCTGGAGCTGCTGGCCGAAAACGGGCTCAAGCGCGGCGAGAACGGGCTGCGCGTGGTGATGATGTGCGAGCTGCCGGCGAATGCGATCCTGGCCGACGAGTTCCTCGAGCATTTCGACGGCTTCTCCATCGGCTCCAACGACATGACCCAGCTGACGCTGGGGCTCGACCGCGATTCGGGCATCATCGCCGCCCATTTCGACGAGCGCGACCCGGCGGTGAAGAGCATGCTGCGCCTCGCGATCCAGGCGTGCCGCCGGGCCGGGAAATACGTCGGCATCTGCGGGCAGGGACCCTCCGACCACCCCGATCTCGCGAAGTGGCTGATGGAGGAGGGCATCGACAGCCTGTCGCTCAACCCCGATACGGTGGTCGAGACCTGGCTTTATCTTGCTCGGGAGGCGGCATCGAAGCGTTGAGCAGCTGCCCGCTTGCGGTAGTTTTCCGCAAGCCCAAAGGGAGTTTTTCGCAGAACGACTGAACTCGCGCGCAGTCGTTGGACGCGGCGGCGTTTTCCGATAAAATAGGCAAACCGCTGGCTTATGCGATGACGACTAAGTACATCTTTGTCACAGGTGGTGTAGTTTCCTCCCTGGGCAAAGGCATCGCCGCCGCCTCCCTGGCCGCCATTCTCGAATCGCGCGGC
>DATFVY010000019.1:0-2240 GCA_035259925.1 Burkholderiales bacterium | reverse complement strand
AGCGGGTCGCCGAGGCGCTCGCGACCGCGCACGAACGGTGGGCGACGGGGAGCTACGCCGCGTGGTATCCGCTGATGGAACCGCCGGCGATGCGTGCGTTCGAGCGCGACATCATCGCGACCGGGATCCGCAAGATTCTCCAGCTCGAGCTCTCGGTCCGTCCCGAAGGCTGGACCACGTCGCTCCGCGGTTGCGGGATGCTCGTCGTGAACCCGCCATTTCATTTCGAAGACGAGGCCGCGGCGATGCTCGAGTGGCTTTGGCGTGCCCTCACGCGGGAGGGCGACGGCGGGCGGCGCGTGCGCTGGCTCGTGCCGGAGTAACGGGCCTAGCGACCGCCGGCCTTCGATTCGCGTGCTATCGTGGTCGCCGACGAAGCGGTCGCCAGGGCTGCCCAGCGGCCCGGGTCTTCAAAAGCGATAACCGGAGGGGGCAACGATGGACATTCCGAACGCGTCGCCGCGCCTCTACAACGAGGACCTCGCTCCGGCCAAGAACCGCCGCTGGGGCGCCTTCAGCATCTTCAACGTCTGGACCTCGGACGTGCACAGCCTGTGGGGCTACTTCCTCGCGGCGAGCCTGTTCTTGCTGTGCGGCAGCTTCCTTAACTTCATCATCGCCATCGGAATCGGGTCGCTCGTCATCTTCTTCCTGATGAATCTCGTCGGCTACGCGGGCGTCAAGACCGGCGTGCCGTACCCGGTGCTGGCGCGGGCGTCGTTCGGAATCTGGGGCGCCAACATCCCGGCGCTGGTGCGCGCCGTCGTCGCGTGCTTCTGGTACGGCGCACAGACGGCCGCCGCCTCGGGCGCGATCGTGGCGCTGCTGATCCGCACCGACAGCTTCATGGCGTTTCACAAGTCCACACACTTCCTGGGCCACTCGGGCCTGGAGGTGATTTGCTTCGTTGTCGTCTGGGCGCTGCAGCTGTTGATCATCCAGCACGGCATGGAGACGGTCCGCAGGTTCAACGACTTGGCCGGGCCGGCCGTGTGGGTGATGATGCTGATCCTCGCGATCGGGCTGGTCGTGAAGGCCGGAGGGTTTTCCTTCACGCACACGATTCCGATGGATGTGCTGCTGGAGAAAACCAAGGATGCCGGCGTTCCCGGCCAGCCTGCCACCTTCGGTGCGCTGGTTGCGGTTGCTGCGACCTGGGTCACCTACTTCGCGGCGCTCTATCTGAATTTCTGCGATTTCTCGCGCTTCGCGCGCGACAAGCAGGCGGTGCGCGTCGGCAACCTGTGGGGCCTTCCGGTCAACCTGATCCTGTTCACGCTGGTCGCCGGCGTCACGACGATCGCCGCGTTCCAGGTCTACAACGAGGTGCTCCTGCACCCGGACCAGATCTCGGCCAAGTTCGAAAGCTGGTTCCTCGCGCTGCTCGCGGCGCTGACGTTCGCGGTGGCCACGCTCGGCATCAACGTCGTCGCGAACTTCGTTTCGCCGGCGTTCGACTTTGCCAACGTGTTCCCGAAGCGCATCGACTTCAAGCTCGGCGGCTACATCGCGGCGCTGATCGCGCTGGTGCTGTATCCGTTCGCGCCGTGGGAAGGCAATGCCGCGACCTTCGTCAACGCGATCGGTGCCACCATGGGACCGCTCTTCGGCATCATCATGGTCGACTACTATCTGATCCGCAAAGGCGAGCTGGACGTCGCGGCGCTCTACCAAGAGCACGGCGAATTTCGCTTCCAAGGTGGCTGGCACGTGGCGGCGTTCATTGCGGCCGGCATCGGCACGGTGTTCTCGAGCATCCTGCCCAATTTCACGACCGTGCTGCCGTCCTGGTGGGGGGTCTACGGATGGTTTTTCGGTGTAGCGATCGGGGGCGTGACGTACTACGCGTTGCGCATGATGATGCCGGCGGCACTACAGCAGCACCAGCCATCGTAGCGCCCGCAACAGCAAAGAACAACCTCGCGCTGGCCGAAGAGGAGGGACGACGCTTTAGCAGGACTTGGTGGATCGCCCCGCAAGTTGTCGATTAACTCGGCGATTCGTGAGCGGCCTGAGGGAGCTGGAGGGGGTCAGCGCCGCCGACGTGCCGCCAGGATACGGGCGCCGGTGGCTCAGGGCGTGAGCCCGCCGACCGCCGCTCCGCCAGGTGAACTGCTCTAGATGCGGTTGCGATCGACGAGCTGCTTGGCGATCACCTGGCGCAGGATCTCGTTCGTGCCTTCGCCGATGCACATCAGCATCGCGTCGCGGTAATAGCGCTCGATGTCGTACTCCACCGA
>DATFVY010000018.1:0-8670 GCA_035259925.1 Burkholderiales bacterium | reverse complement strand
CTTCGCGGGTCATTCCGTGGCCGGGGCGCGGCGTGCGCGGGCGGCGAGCTGCGCGGCCAGCCGGATCGCTTCGATCAGGCTGCCGGCGCTGGCGCGCCCGCTGCCCGCGAGTTCGAGCGCCGTGCCGTGGTCGACCGAGGTGCGGATAATCGGCAGTCCGAGCGTGACATTCACGCCGGAGCCGAAGCTCGCGTACTTGAGCACCGGCAGGCCCTGATCGTGGTACATCGCGAGCACGCAGTCGCAGCCCTTCAGCCGCCGCGGGCTGAACAGCGTATCGGCGGGAAGCGGACCCGAGAGATCGAAGCCCTCGCCGCGCAGCCGGTCGAGCAGCGGGCTGATGATGTCGGCTTCTTCGCGGCCGAGGAAGCCGGACTCCCCGGCGTGCGGGTTCAGACCGGCCACGAGGATGCGCGGCTGGCGGATGCCGAACCGCGCCGCGAGATCGGCGCGCAGCACCCGCAGCGTGCGCTCCAGGCTTTCCGCCGTGATGCTGCGCGCGACATCCCTGAGGGCGAGGTGCGTGGTGGCGAGGGCGACCCGCAGGCCGCCGCCGACCAGCATCATCACGACGTGCCGCGCGCCGGTGCGCTCGGCAAGGTACTCGGTGTGCCCGGTGAACGCGATGCCGGCCTCGTTGATCACGCTCTTCTGCAGGGGTGCGGTGACCAGCGCGTCGAATGCGCCCTCGCGGCAGCCGTTCGCGGCGATGTCGAGCGTGCGCAGCACGTAGCCGCTGTTGGCGGGGTCGAGCCGCCCTGCTACTGCGGGGCGCGCCAGTGGCACATGTCGCACCAGCAGCGTCCCGGGGCGGCTCCGCGCGGCGCCGGGCGCGTGGTCCGCGACCTTCAGCGGGACGCGCAGCACCCGAGCCCGCTCGCGCAACAGATCGCGGTCGGCGACCACGACGAGGTGGGCCGACAGCTGCCGGCGTGCGAGCGCGACGCACAGGTCGGGGCCGATTCCCGCCGGCTCGCCCGCCGTCACCGCGATCAGCGGCGTTTTGCGTTTTGCGTGTTGAATTTTGAGTTACCCGAGCGCAAGGTCCCAAACTTTAGCACTCGGCACTCGGCACTCAAAACCCGGCGCTATTTCTCGTCCAGGCGGATCTCGACGTAGGCGCGGTCGCGCAGCTGCCGCAGCCACTCCTGGTAGGAATCGTCGGATTTGCGCGCGCGCAGGGCCGTCAGCGCCGTCACCCGCCGGCGATCCTGCGACATGTCCTCGTCGCGCCGCGCGAGCACCTGGATCAGGTGCCAGCCGAACGGCGTCTGCACCGGGGCACTCAACTCGTCGGGGGCGAGCGCGTTCATCGCACGCTCGAACTCGGGCACGGTGTCGCCGGGGGAAAGCCAGCCCAGATCGCCGCCCTTGATCCCGCTCGCGTCCTCGGAATGCAGGCGTGCGAGTTCCGCGAAATCGGCCTTGTTGTCGAGGCGCTCCTTCAGACCCTCCAGCCGGCGCCGCGCCTCGGCTTCGGGAACCAGCTCGTTGGTCTTGATCAGGATGTGCCGGGCGTGGGTCTGGCGCACGATCACCTGGCTGCTGGCACCGCGCCGCTCGTTGAGCCTGAGGATATGGAACCCGTTCGGGCTGCGCAGGATCGGGGCCACATCGCCGGGCGCGAGGGGCCTCAAGGCATCGACGAACAGGGTGGGCAGCCGCTCGCTGTCGCGCCAGCCGAGGACGCCCCCTTGCAGCGCGTCGGGCGCGTCCGAAAACGTCGCCGCCACCTGCCGGAAATCGGCGCCGGTGCGGATCTGCTGGAGCGCCTGCTCGGCGCGGGCGCGCCGCGCCTGGATCTGCTCCGGGGCGGCGTTCTCGGGGACGGCCACGAGGATGTGCGAGAGGTTGAATTCCTCGCGGCGCTGCTCGCGCCCCTGCTGCGCGCTGATGAAGCTCTCGATCTCGCTCTCGCTGACTACGATCTTGTTGTCGACTTCACGCTGCCGCAGGCGCGCGAGGATGATCTCGCTGCGGATATCCTCGCGGAACCTGGCGAAGGGGATGCTGTCCTTTTCCAGCGCCGCGCGCAGCTGCGCCAGGTTGAGCTTGTTCTCCTGGGCGATGCGCTGCAGCGAGCGGTCGAGCTCTGCATCGTCGACGCGCAGACCCGTTTCCTTGGCGAGCTGCAGCTGCACGCGGTCGATGACCATCCGATCGAGCAGCTGCTTTTCCAGGACATCGCGCGATGGCGGCGCCGTGCCCTGCTGCTTGAGCTGCACGCTTGCGACCCGGTAGCGCTCGTCCAGGTCGCCGCGCGTGATGACCTCGTTGTTCACCACGGCCACGATGCGGTCGATGACGACCGGCCCGCGCGCCTGTTGCGCGGGAGCCGCGGCCGCCAGCATCGCCAGCGCGGCGGCCAGCGCCACCGCCGCAGCGCGCGCAGCGCCATTTCGATCAGTAACGAGGATAGGGTGTTGCATCCTCCGAGCCCCGCGCGCGCGCATCGGCACGGTAATAGCCGCCGATATTGCGCCGGATCGCCTCCATCGGATTGGAGCCGATCCGCGACACTCCGTTCAATTCCAGCTGCACGAAATACGACATCTGCGCTTCCTGCGTGGTGGTCACGAAGCGATGGGCGACCAGGCGCAGCACCCAGCAATCGCCATTGTATTCCGCGCCGACCAGGCCTTCGAGCGTGCGATGGTCGAGGAACGAGTAGTTCCAGCGCGCCAGCGTGGTCCATCCCCTTCCCAGCGGCCACTGCGCGGAAATATCGCTCTGCTGCAGGACGTCCCGCGTCTCGCGATAGCTCAGATTGAGCACCTGCCCCTGCCGCGGCAGGTAGCGGGTGCCGAAATTGAATTTCTGCACCTGGGAAGTATCGGTGGTGTATTGCAGGCCCGCATTCACGGTCCAATGCTGGGCCACCGACCCCACCAGAGCGGCGAGCAGGTCGGAAGTGTCCCCCGAACGCGGCGCCACGCCCGGCAAGGTGACCTGCTGCGGCTCGAAGTAGTAGCGCTGCGCCACGCCCACGCGCAGGCGCTGGGCGCCGGTGTCGGATGCGATCAGGCGCGAGCTGACGCCCACCGTGATCTGGTTGGCGTCGTTGATGCGGTCCCAGCCGGAAAACTGGTTCTCGGCATAAATGGTCGCGAAATTGACGTCCTGCTCCGCGCTGTCGAACACGGGTATGGTGTTCTGGTCGCGGAACGGGATGTAGACGTAATAGAGCCGGGGCTCGAGGGTCTGCAGGTAGGAAGCGCCCCAGAGCTTGGTCGGCCGCTCGAACGTCATGCCGCTGTCGACCGAGTAGATCGGCACGGTGCGGTTTTGAGTGGCGAAACCGCTCGTGTTCTCGTCGATGAGGTAGCGCGTCAGCGTGACCCCGGCCTTGGGGGTCAAGTACGCGTAAGGAGTGCTGAGCGGCAAGCTCAGGCTCGGGTAGGCCAGCCCGCGTTGGCCGCTCACCAGCGTGGGGTGATCGAAAGCGGAGTACTGGCCAAAGAAATCGAGTTCCGTGCGCAGCAGGTCCTGGTGCGCGGCGCCGAAGGAAATCTGCGGCAAGCGGTTATACGGCGGCGTCACCGGCGTGGTCGGGTCGACCTGCAGCGTCTGCCAGCGCTGGACGACGGCATCCAGATTGTAGCTGCCGGCGTAGCCCCAGCTGGCTACGCGCCCGATGGTGAGGTCGCTCGGCAACTGCACCTGTGACGTCTGGGAGACCTTGGTGCCGAGATCGGTGAAATAGTTATCGTCCGAAACGCGCTGCAAGCGCAGAGCGCCGTCCCACCCGCTCGGCAGGGAGTGGGCGTGGCGGAGCAGGTAAGCCCAGCGCTGTTCCCCGCCGCGCACGTCATCGTTGGGCAAGACCTCGACGCGGTCCTCGCCGCGATAGGTGGGCTCGAGATAGCGGAATTCGCCGTTCACCAGCACGCCGCGCCGCGTCATGATGCGCGGCGCGATGGTGGCATCCATGTTGGGCGCGATATTGATATAGAAGGGAACGGTCAGTTCGGCGCCGCTGGTGCTGGTGCTGCCGTAATGCGGCGTGAGGAAGCCCGTCTTGCGCTCCTGGTGCAGCGAGAACGAAAGATAGGGGGAATAGAAGATCGTCGTGCCCATGAATTCGATGCTCGCGTCGCGCGCGACCCCGACGTCGCGGTCACGGTAGATGGTGAGCTCGCGCGCCCGCACGTACCAGGCCTCGTTGCCGGGGCTGCAGGTGGTGTACTCGGTGCGCTCAGCGCGGTACTGGCCGGGGCCCTCGAACTGGAGCCGCTCCGCGGTGCCGCGCGCGTCGGCTTCCCGGAATACCTGGCGCTCGCCCACGACGGCCGGAGCCTTGTGCAGCGTGTAGCGCGGACGGTCCATGTCGCCGCGCTCGGTTCCCAGGTTGAAGCGCAGGCGCGGGCCTTCCAGGACATCGGCCCCGAGCTCCATGCGCACATTGCCTTCGGCGTTGATTTCCTGGGTCGGCTGCTCGTAGCGCAGCCAGTCGGCGTGCGCGGCGTAGCCGCGCCTGCGCAAGCGCACGCTGCCCTCCGCTTCGATGTCTCCCTCCTGGCGCCCCTGCAGCCGGTCCGCATCGACGAACAGGGGCAGTTGCTCCTTGAGCGACGGGGGCACCAGGATCAGGGTGGGCTGGGTCTTGAGCTGCAATCCCTGCTGAGCTGCGGCGGGTGGTGACAGCATCCACGCTGCAGCCAGCAGCAAGAGGAAACGATACGAGGGGATACTCCCCGCATGCGACTCTGCTTCAGGGGCCGTTTCGGTCACTCTGAAACGCCCCTGAAGCACGTAATTCCCCGTTTTTGCATCGAAAAATGGCTCTGTAGCGTGATGCTAAAATCGCACAATTCACCGCTCATGGCAAACGACTTGCGGCCGAGCACCGACCCCCGTCAGGATGAATTGCGCGCCTGGCTCGCCGCGCGTTTTGGAGCCGAGCCGTACTCGCTGGCTCCAGCCTCCGCCGATGCGAGCTTCCGCCGCTACTTTCGCGTTGCCGCGGGAGGACGCACCTGGATCGCCATGGACGCACCGCCGCCGCGCGAAGATTGCCGCCCGTTCGTGCGCGTGGCGGAATTGCTGCGCGCGGCGGGCGTGCATGCGCCCGAGGTGCTGGCGCAGGACGTGGAGCGTGGATTCCTCTTGCTGACGGATCTGGGCGACACGACCTACCTGGCTGCGCTCAATGCCGACAATGCGGATCGCCTGTTCGACGACGCGATCGAGGCGCTGCTGAAGTGGCAGCGCGCGAGCCGGGAGGGGACGCTGCCGCCGTACGACGAGGCGGCGCTGCGACGCGAGTGCGACCTGTTTCCCGAGTGGTACATCGGCCGCCACCTCGCCTTGAGCCTCACGCCCGCCCAGCAGCAGGCCCTGTCCGATGCGATCGCTCTCGTCATCGCGCGCGCGCTCGCGCAGCCCGCGGTGTACGTGCATCGTGATTACATGCCGCGCAACCTCATGGTGTGCGAGCCCAACCCCGGAGTGATCGATTTTCAGGATGCGGTGCACGGACCGATCACCTACGACATGGTGTCGCTCACGCGCGATGCCTTCATCAGCTGGGACGAGGAGCGGGTCATCGACTGGTGCGCGCGCTACTGGGAGAAGGCGAAACGGCACGGCCTGCCGGTGCGGCCGGATTTCGGCGAGTTCTACGCCGATTTCGAGTGGATGGGGCTGCAGCGCCATCTCAAGGTGCTGGGCATCTTCGCCCGCATCCGCTATCGCGATGGCAAGGGCGGCTACCTCGAGGATACCCCGCGCTTCCTGCGCTATGCGCGGACCGTCGCGGAGCGCTACCGCGAGCTCGCGCCACTCGCGCATCTGCTCGACCAGATCGAGCAGCGCCAGCCTGCGCTCGGCTGCACGCACTAGGCAGGCGGGCGGGCGCTCCCAACGTGAAAGCGATGATACTGGCCGCCGGGCGCGGCGAGCGCATGCGTCCCTTGAGCGACCGCATTCCCAAGCCCCTGCTGCAAGCCGGCGGCCGGCCGCTCGTCGTGGCGTTGATCGAGTCGCTCGCACGCGCCGGGATGGTCGAGCTGGTCGTGAACGTTTCGCACCTCGGCAGCCTGATCGAGCAGGAACTCGGCGATGGCTCGCGCCATCGGGTGCGCATCGCCTATTCGCGCGAGCAGGAACCGCTCGAGACCGGCGGCGGGATAGCCTATGCCCTGCCGTTGCTTGGCGCCGAGCCCTTCGTCGTGGTGAACAGCGATATTCACTGCGATTTCGACTTCGCGCGTCTGTCCGCGGCCGCGGCGGCGATCCGCAGCGGCGCCGTTTCCGCGCACCTCGTCCTGGTGGACAATCCGCTTCATCACCCCGCTGGCGATTTCTGCCTGAGCGGCGGCCGGGTCGCGGCGGACGGCGCGCGCAGGCTCACTTTCGCCGGGATTGGCGTCTACGCGCCGGCGCTGTTTGCGGAAGTCCCGCGCGGCACCAAGCGCCAGCTGGCGGCGCTGCTGCGGCCCGCCATGGCGCAAGGACGCGTCAGCGGCGAGCACCACGGAGGACAGTGGATGGACATCGGAACACCGGAACGCCTCGCAGCGCTTGACCGCCTGCTCGCGGCGCGGGCTTGAGTGCATCTCCGGGCCGCCTTCTTGTCTATAATTTTGACAATGCCTGGCCCCGTTGATATCGGCGTTTACCAGCGGCGCCGCGCACGGCTCGCCGCCGCCATGGGGAGCGGCGTCGCATTCGTGCCGACGGCGCCCGAGCGCACGCGCAACCGCGACGCGCACTATCCCTACCGTTTCGACAGCTACTTCTACTACCTGACCGGTTTCCGCGAGCCGGACGCAGTGCTCGCGATCGTAGCCGGCAAGCATCCGAAGTACATCCTGTTCTGCCGCGACAAGGACGCGGAGCGCGAGGTGTGGGACGGGTTCCGCTACGGGCCGGAGGCCGCGCGCGCCGCTTTCGGTTTCGACGAAGCCCATGCAATTTCGCGCCTCGACGCGCTCGCGCCCGAGCTGATCGCCGGCCACACCGCCCTGCATTGCCACCTCGGCGCCGATCCTGCGTGGGACGCGCGCGTCACCGGCTGGATCAACCACGTGCGCGGGCAGGCGCGTGCCGGCACCGTTGCGCCGCGCGAGGTGAAGGACGTGCGCGTGCTGCTCGACGAGATGCGCCTCGTCAAGGGACCGGAAGAGGTGGCGGTGATGCGGCGCGCGGCGGAAATTACCGCCCGCGCGCACCGGCGTGCCATGCGCGCGGCGCAGGCTGGCAGGGCCGAGTACGAGATCGAAGCCGAGCTGCTGCACGAGTTTCGCCGGCACGGCGCGCTCGCCCCGGCTTATACCCCGATCGTCGCCGCGGGCGAGCGCGCCTGTGTGCTGCATTACGTGCAGAATGACGGCGTGCTGGTGGACGGCGAGCTGTTGCTGATCGACGCCGGGTGCGAGCTCGAAGGCTATGCGGCGGACCTCACGCGCACCTTTCCGGTGAACGGCCGGTTCAGCGCCCCCCAACGGGAGATCTACGACATGGTGCTCGCGGCTCAGGCTGCCGCGATCGCCGCGGTGCAGCCCGGCGCGCCGTGGGACGCGCCGCATCGCGCGGCGGTGAACGTGCTGGCGCAGGGGCTGATCGACCTGAAGCTGCTCGGCGGCGGCCTCGCCGAGGCGGTCGAGACCGAAGCCTACAAGCGCTTCTACATGCACCGCACGGGCCACTGGCTGGGGCTCGACGTGCACGACGCGGGCGACTACAAGCTGAATGGCGAGTGGCGCGCGCTCACCCCCGGCATGGCGCTCACCGTCGAGCCGGGCTGCTACGTCCGGGCGGGGCCCGGGATACCGGAGCGCTACGCCGGCATCGGGGTGCGCGTCGAGGACGATGTCCTGGTGACCAGCGCCGGCGCGGAGGTGCTCACCCGGGATGCGCCCAAGCAACCCGCCGATATCGAAGCCTGGATGAATGGTCGAGCAGCCTGACTGCGACGTGCTGATCGTGGGCGGCGGTCCGGTCGGCCTTGCCCTCGCGCTCGCCCTGCGCGGCTCCGGCCTCAGCGCGGGGCTGGTGGAAGCACGCACCGCGCAATCGGTGCAGGCGGACCCGCGGCCGATCGCGCTGTCCCACGGCAGCCGGCTGATCCTCGAGCGGCTGGGGGCCTGGGAACAGCTAGAGCCGGCTACGCCGATACGCCGCATCCATGTCTCGCAACGGGGCGGCTTCGGCCGGGTCGAGCTCGATTGCGCGCAAGCGGGGTTGCCGGCACTCGGCTACGTGGTGGATTACGGCCGTCTGGCCGCGTCGCTCACCGCCGCGTTCGACCGTGACGTGAGTTGCCGCCGCTTTTCCGCCGGCGTGACCGGGATAGAAAACGCCGAACTGGCGACGACGGCCTTGCTCGAAACGCCCAGCGGACGCGTTCGGGCCAGCGCACGTCTGCTGGCGGTCGCCGATGGCGGGATGCTGCAGCTCGCGCCTGCACGGGCGCGCGCCTACAGGCAGGCCGCGGTGACGGCCCGCGTCACTACCGGATTGCCGCAGCAAGGCATAGCCTATGAGCGCTTTACGCCGGCCGGCCCGCTGGCGCTTCTGCCTTTCGAAGAGGGCTATGCGCTGGTATGGACAACGACGCCGGAGGAGGCGCGCGACCTGTGCGAACTCCCGGAAGAGGTTTTCCTGGAACGCTTGCAGCAGGCCTTCGGCCAGCGCGTGGGCGATTTCAGGGGAGCCATTGCAAGAGCT
>DATFVY010000017.1:0-2029 GCA_035259925.1 Burkholderiales bacterium | reverse complement strand
GCGAGGTGGTGCACTGCGTGTGCGTCCACCTCGGCCTGCGCCGGCACGAGCGCAGCCGCCAGATGGAGAAGCTGCGGCAGCGCATCGAGCGGGTGGTGCCGCGGGAGGCGCCGCTGATCGTGGCCGGCGACTTCAACGACTGGACCCAGCGCGCCACCCACGAGCTCGCCCACCCGCTCGACCTCCACGAGGTATTCGAGCTGGTGAGGGGCCGTCCCGCGCGCACCTTCCCGGCGACGTGGCCGTTCATGACGCTCGATCGCATCTACGTGCGCGGTTTCAAGGTGCCCGCGGCGCACGTGCATCACGGCCGGGCCTGGGCGCGCATCTCCGATCACGCCCCGATCACCGCCTCGCTGGTGCCGCTGTGACCGAGTTCGTCAACGGCAACCGCATCACGCTGCTGAAAAGCGGGGTGGAGTACTTCCCCGCGCTGCTGGCCGAGATCGACGCCGCCCGGCAGGAGATCCATCTCGAGACCTATATCTTCGAGAGCGACTCGACGGGTCGCGCCGTCGCGGCGGCCCTCGCAGGGGCCGCGCGGCGCGGGGTGGCGACGCACCTGCTGGTGGACGGTTTCGGCTCGGTCGACCTCGACCGCAAGCTGGTCGCGGAAATGGAGGAGGCGGGCGTGCGCTTCCTCGTCTACCGGCCGCTCATGTCGCCGTGGACCCTGCGGCGCTCGCGCCTGCGGCGCCTGCACCGCAAGATCGCGGTGGTGGACGCGCGCGTTGCCTTCGTCGGCGGCATCAATATCGGGGACGACCCGGTGCCGCCCCGCTTCGACTTCGCGGTGCGGGTAGAGGGACCGCTGGTGCCGCACGCGCATCGGGTGGTCAAGCGGTTGTGGGCGCTGGTGAACACTACGCGGTTGCGCGCGCGCCTGCCGGAGGCGGCGGAGCTCGTGCCGTCCGCGCAGGTGTGCGGCGGGCAACGCTCGGCGCTGGTCGTGCGCGACAACCTCGGCCACCGCAGCGACATCGAGCAGGAATACCTGGCTGCGATCGCGCAGGCGCGCAGCGAGATTCTCATTGCCAATGCCTACTTCTTTCCTGGCCAGTCATTCCGCTGGGCGTTGATGGAGGCGGCTGCCCGCGGCGTGCGCGTGGCGCTGCTGCTGCAGGGAAAAGTCGAGTACGTGCTCCAGCATTACGCCTCGCGCGCGCTCTACGGCACGTTTCTCGACGCGGGAATCGAGATCCATGAATACCAGAAGAGCTTCCTGCACGCGAAGGTCGCGGTGGTGGATTGCTGCTGGGCGACGGTGGGGTCATCCAATATCGACCCGCTCAGCCTGCTGCTCGCGCGCGAGGCCAATGTAGTGATCGAGGACGCCGCGTTCGCGAGCGAGCTGCGCGCGAGCCTCCTTGCCGCGGTGGCGGATGACGCCATCCAGGTCAGACGCGAGAGCTGGGCGGCCGAGCCGCTCACGGTGCGCGCGCTGATGTGGGCGAGCTACGGGCTGGCGCGCACCCTGACCGGCGTCTTTGCCTACGGCAGGGCCAAGGAATTCACCTAGCAGTGGCGACTGATGACTGACGACTGACGCGCCATCAGAGCGCGCGTAGCCGATTTTTCGTCAGCCGTCAGTCGTTAGTTGTCACCGACACTAGTAGCGATACTGATAGCCCCCCGGATTGCCCTTTGCGGGCGCCGGAGTCGATGCGGCCGGTTTGTCCGGCTGAACGACTTCGCGCACGTTCGAGCCCAGCGCGCCGGCGCTGGGGGCTTTGCGGGCGCGCGCGCCGTCGATGACGCCGACGCCGACCTGCACCGTCGGCCCCGGATCGCTCGGCAGCTTCGTGGCGATGTCGCGGCCGTTGTAGCGGTAGATGACCAGGTAGCCCTTCACGTACTCGCGCTCGGCAGTGACGGTCCGGCACACCGGCTTCTTGCCAGCTTCCGTGACCGGGTCGCACTCCTGGCGCTGCTCGTTGACGCGCTCGATGATCGGCGTCGAGGAGATGACCTGCGCGGTATCGACGAAGTCCGCCGCCGCCGGGACTTCGGTTGCAAGGACGATAGGAAG
>DATFVY010000016.1:0-2189 GCA_035259925.1 Burkholderiales bacterium | reverse complement strand
GAGACCCTCGGGCTCGAAGATCAGAAACAGGATGATGGCGGCGCCGATCGACATCTCCTTGATGTATGCGACACCTTGCTGCATGGCCGGAAATACGTCGGCCAGGCTCGAGGCCGAGGCCTGCATGACCTGCGGCAGCAGGAGGATGAAGGCGGTGCCCAGCACCGAGCCCGCGACCGACCCGAGCCCGCCGATGATGATCATGGCGAGAAACTGGACCGAGAGCAGGATGGTGAAGGCCTCGGCAGAGACAAAGCCGAGATAGTGCGCGTAGAGCGCGCCGCCGATGCCGGTGAAGAAGCTCGATATGCCGAAGGAGAGGATGCGGTAGCGGGTCAGGTTGATGCCCATCACCTCGGCGGAGAGATAGTGGTCGCGCACCGCGACCAGCGCGCGGCCGTCGCGCGTGCGCATCAGGTTGGCGACGCCGACATAGCTCACCACGAACCAGAACAGCACGACGTAGAAGTAGCTGCGGTCGGTGTCGAGCGGCAGGCCGAACAGGCTCGCGCGCTCCGCCGGCGCGCCGGAGGAGCCGCCGGTGAACCACTGCGCGCGCGCAAAGAAGTCCTCGAGGATGAACTGGGCGGCGAGCGTGGCGATGGCGAGGTAGAGCCCCTTGAGGCGCGCGGCGGGAATGCCGAAGATCATGCCGAGCGCGGTGGTCATGAGGCCCGCGACGGGGATGCTCAGGAGCGGCGGCACGCCGTACGCGGTGCCGAGCCAGGCCGAGGCGAAGGCGCCGAAGCCGAAGAACGCGCTGTGGCCAAGCGAGATCTGGCCGGTGAAGCCGACCAGCACGTTGAGCCCGAGCGCGGCGATGCCGTAGATGCCGATGAGAATGAGCTGGCTGAGCACGTAATCGCTGGCGACGAGCGGCGTCGCGAGCAGCACGGCGACGCCGAGCCCCGCCGCGATGGTCGCGCCGCGGGTGCGGAACAACGTCATGTCGGCGGCGTAGCTGGTGCGGAAGTCGCCGCAGGGTCGGGGATACGGGACGGAGGACATGGGTCAGCGCGCTCGCCTCACAGCCGCTCGATGTTCTCGGTGCCGAACAGGCCGTAGGGCCGGATCATCAGGATGATGATCAGCACGTAGAACGGCGCCACCGCGTACATGTTGCCGATCTGCAGGTACTGGCCGTCGACGAACTCAGCGAGGTTTTCCAGCAGCCCGATGATGACGCCGCCGACCACGGCGCCGACGATCGAGTCGAGGCCGCCGACGATGACCGCCGGAAAGACCTTGATGCCTATGATGGCGAGCGAGTTGGAGACCGCGTTGACCATCCCGAGCACGACGCCGGCCACGCAGGAGACCAGCGCCGAGATCGCCCAGGCCATGGCGAACACCTGCTTGACCGAGATGCCGAGCGACTGCGCGATCTGCTGGTTATAGGCGGTCGCCCGCATCGCCAGGCCGTAGCGCGAGTAGCGGAAGAAATAGAAGAACACCACCATGATCACGAGCGACAGCACGAAGCTCATGAGATAGGCGGTCTCGACGTTGAGCCCGGCGATGGTGATCTTCTCGGAGCCAAAGACCTGCGGGAAGCGGGCGGCGTTGTTACCGAAGACCCAATTCATCAGCGCCTGCATGAAGATCGAGAGCCCGATCGTCACCATGATGACGGAGATGATGGGCTCGCCGATCAGGGGACGCAGAATGACGACCTGCACCAGGATGCCGTAGATGGTGGTGAAGACGAGCGCGAAGGCGAACGCGGCCACGAACGGAAGCTGCCATTTCACGATGAAGAACCAGCAGATCCAGGCGCCCAGCACGAGGAATTCGCCCTGCGCGAAATTGACCACCTGGGTCGACTTGTAGATCAGCGTGAAGCACATCGCGACGACGCCGTAGAGCATCCCGACGATGAGGCCGTTGACCAGGAGCTGGAGGAGCAGGCCCCAGTTCATGCGCGACCCGTGCCGGGCGCCGGCGCGTCGAGGCTCTCGTTCTTGAGCTTGGTCACGATGCGCTGCCTGGTGCCGTCCTGGAAATGGATCACGGTGTCGATGTCGACATAGGACGCATCGGAATAGAGGGCATCGATGATCGAGCCGTATTTCTCGCCGATCACGCCGCGGCGCACCTTGCGGGTGCGGGTGAGCTCGCCGTCGTCGGCGTCGAGCTCCTTGTAGAGCAGCACGAACTTGCGGATGCGCTGGCCCTCGGGCAGCGACGCA
>DATFVY010000015.1:0-6788 GCA_035259925.1 Burkholderiales bacterium | reverse complement strand
CGCCCCCGTCGCGCAGGATCGCGCTCACCGTGTAGGGGCCGCGCGGGTCCGGGAGCGTGGAGATGTCGCGCAGATCGAGGTCGATCGGCTGCAGGGTCGCGCTGGTCGGCGTGGAGCCGGTCCGGTCGGTAAAGGTGACGGAGCCGTCCCTGAGCGCGGCGTGTTGCAGCAGCAGGCGCGGCAGCTTTGCGCCGCCCTTCGCCTGCTGCCCGTCTCCGGGACCCGGCTTGGGCCCCAGCGCGGCGAGGTTGAGCGTGCCATCCGGCCGTACCTCCGCGCGCAGGTCCAGGCCGTCCAGCCGGATGGACGAGAAGGTCCACGCCCAGCGCAGGAGGCTCGACAGCTCGAAATCCACCATCAGGCGCCGGAAGGCGACGATCGGCGCGCCGTCGTTCTCCGTCAGCGCAAAATCCCGCACCAGCACGCGGAACAGGAGAGGATTGACACGCACCGCGCCCACGCTCGCCTTGCGCTGCAACTGCTTGGCCACGATGTCGGGAATCGCCTGCGCGATCCAGCGCGGCGCCAGGAAATATCCTGCGAGGAGGTAGAGCAGCCACAGGGCGGCAAGCACCGCGAGCGTCCTGGGATACGGGATGCGGCGGGGACGGAGACGCCCGATGATGGCGCGTAAATCCATGGACGAGTGACGGCTGCAAGGATCGGGAAAGCTGCCCCGATTATGGCCAAACCCGCACCCCGGCACAAACCGGGGCCAACAACAGACTCAGCGGGCGGCGGCGCGGGCCGCGCGGCGCTCGTAGAACTGGCCGTACCAGCTGCCCCCGAGCAGCAGCGCGGAGCAGGAAACGAACACGGGGGCGAAGCCGAAGGCGGTGCCGATGCCGCCGAAGGCGAGCGGCACCACGAGGTGCGTGAAATGGTTGAAGGTCACCCGCAGCCCCGCGCCTTCCGAGGCGCGCCCCGGCGGCGACAGGCTGTAGATCAGCGACATCGACATCGGCTGCCCCACGCCGCACCCGAGCCCCAGCACGAACGAAGCCAGGGCGAGCAGGTAGGGGTCACGAAACAGCGGAAACAGCAGCAGCGCCGCGCCGGCAAAGCCGATGGCGTAAAGCAGGATTTCGAACTCCGTCCATTTCTTCGCCAGGGTCGGCAGCGCCACGCGGATGGTGAACACGGCGGCGGCGAACATGCTGATGACGACGCCGATCACCGACGCCGACAGGCCGATCGAGTGGCCGTAGATCGGGAAGAAGAACAGGTACAGGTCCCATCCCACCGATATCAGGCCGCTGGCGATGATCGCGTTGCGCAGCTTCGCGTTGCGCAGCAGGTCGAACGAGCTCGATTTCTTCTTTTCCTCGCCGGTCGCGACGGCAGCTTTCGGCAGGACGCTGCCCTTGATCCACAGGAGCAGCACGGCCAGGACGGGGCATATCGCCAGGATGAGGTAAGCGGTGCGGTGGCCCAGATAGTCGATCGAGAAGCCGGCGATCAGCGGGCCGAGGAAGGACGCGATCGAGAAGCCGACGGACAGCAGAGAATAGTTGCGGGCCCGGTCCTCCGGCCCGCCGAGCGCGCCGGTAATGCCCTGCGTCGGCACGAAGAAAAACTGGAAGGCGGTGCCAACCGCCACCGACATGACGTAGAGCGCGATGGTGGACGGGAAGAAATACGGCACCAGCAGCGAGACCGCCACCCCAAGCGTGCCAGCCAGCATCGGCACGCGCGGCCCGATGCGGTCGACGAGGCGACCCACGTAGAGGGCGATCAGCATCGGGCACAGCGCCCACAGCGCCATCATGATGCCAACCGTGAATGCGTCGAGCCCGAGCTGCAGCGCGTGCAGCGGCAGCGCCACCTTGGCGCCGCCGAAGCCGGCGTGGATCAGCACGCAGGCTACGACGATCACGTATATCGGCATTGGAAGCGGATGCGGCGGTACTGCGCGAGGGCAGTGAACGGGCAGCCATTGTACCGCACTGCAGCACGCGGCGGCGGCCTGGTCCACTATGTGACTTGCAAGCCCCTATGGGAAGGCGAGCATGACGCGCCTCCCGGCCAAGATATGAACTACGTCACGGAGAATGACGGCGGTCAATCGGCCTTGGCCCCGGTTGCTTTCACCACCGGTCCCCACTTCGCCCATTCCGCTTTCAGGAAAGCCACGAACTCCGGTGGCGGCAGGTAGGTGGCATCCGCACCCTGCTGGCCGAAGCGCTGCCTGACGTCGGGCAGAGCGAGAAGCTTCTTGAGCTCGCTGCTGATGCGCTCGACCACCGGCCGCGGCATCCCGGCCGGGCCGGAGATGCCGTACCACACCGTGCCATCCACCTGCGGGTAGCCGGCCTCGGCGAGACTCTGCAGCTCCGGGTACAGCGTCGAGCGCTTCCTGCCGACGGTCGCGATCAGCTTGATGCGCCCGGATTGCACGTGCGGAAAGATGGACGGCAACGAGTCGAACGCGAGCTGTACGTTGCCCGCGGCAAGGTCGACGACGCCGGGTCCGCTGCCCTTGTACGGCACGTGAACGATAGGGGAGCCGGTGGCCGACTTGAACATCTCCCCGACGAGGTGCGGCATGCCGCCGCTGCCGGAAGAGTAGAAATGCAGCGTATCCGGCTTCGCTTTCGCCAGGGCCACCAGCTCCTTCACCGACTTGACCGGCACGGACTGGTGCGCCACCACGTACATCGGCAGGCTCGTCGCGAGCGAAATGTGCGTGAAGTCCCTGAGCGCGTCGTACGGCAGCTTCGTGTAGAGCACCGGCCCCACCCCGTGCGTGGTGGACGACGACCACAACAGCGTGTGGCCGTCCGGGTTGGCCTTGGAGGTGATGTCGGATGCGATGGTGCCGCCGGCCCCGCCGCGGTTCTCGCCCACGACGTTCTGGCCCAGCGCTTCCGACAGCTTCTGCCCGACGATACGGGCGGTGAAATCCGCTGCGCCGCCCGGCGGCACGGCGATGATGAGCCGGACCGGGCGCACCGGATAGCCCTGCGACCATGCCGGCACGGCGCCGAGCGCAACCAGCATGAATGCGATGCTCGCTCTCACGACAGCCTCCTTCCCCTGGGTTCGCGCCACATTACATCGGCTTGGGAAAACCGGGTCAATGCGCGCGCATCACCGCACGCTCAGGTAGTGCACCGCGAACAGCCGCTCCGGGTCGGTCCAGCACTCGACCGGCACCAGCCCGGCACCGCGGCCGAGCTCCTGGAATTCGGCAATCGAATACTTGTACGAGTTCTCGGTGTGGATGGTCTCGTCCGTGCGGAACCGGAATACGCCGCCGCCGATCCTCACCGCCTGCGCCTTCGTGCTGACAAGGTGCATCTCGATGCGGCCCAGCGCCTCATTGTAGAACGCGAAGTGCCGGAACGCCGACAGATCGACGGCAGCGCCGAGCTCGCGATTGATGCGGGCCAGCAGGTTCAGGTTGAATTCGGCGGTGACGCCCCGCGCATCGTTGTAGGCGGCGTTGAGGCGCGCCGTATCCTTCTTGAGGTCCACGCCGATCAGCAGTCCGCCGCCCGCCCCGGCCAGGCTGCCGGCATTGCGCAGGAACGCCCGGGCGTCGGCGGGCACGAGGTTGCCGATGGTCGAGCCCGGGAAATAGATGACGCGCCGGCGAGATCCCGGCGCAGCAAGCTGCGACAGCGCGATCGGGTGTGAATAGTCCGCGCAGATCGCAATCACTTCCAGGCGCGGAAAGTCGTGACCCAGCTGCGCAGCGGTGGCCTCGAGTTGATCGCGCGCGATGTCGATCGCCAGGTAGGCTGCCGGAGCTGCTGCCTCGATGAGGATCCGTGTCTTGCGCGCGCTGCCGCTGCCGAACTCGATCAGGGCACAGCCTGCCCCGAGGTGCCGGGCCATCTCCGCGCCGCGGCTGTGCATGATCGCGATCTCGGTGCGCGTCAGGTAGTACTCGGGAAGCTCGCAGATGGCCTCGAACAACGCGCTGCCGCGTGCATCGTAGAAGTACTGGGGTGGCAGCTCCTTTTGCGGCTTCGCCAGCCCCGCCAGCACGTCCTCCAGGAACCCGCCCGTTGCGGAATGGAGGTCGTGGAAAGAATAGCCGGCACCGGTGCGCGCCATCGGCTGACGCTCTCTTCGTTGTCTTGTTGCGGGACGCGGCGCGCCCCGTGCAGGGGAAGTCTAGCAGCCTTCGACACGCCCTCAGGGAGGACATCCGCGCAGCGTCGGCTGCAGCGCGTCGCCGGAGGTCGGATCCCGGAAATCACCGCGGGGGCCCGTCTTCCGCCCCTCGGCGCGCACCGGTCACCGCTCAATCCATTCTCTGATTTTCCGACTGACGCAGGGGTGCACGAGGGGAGTATCCCCTCGTTCATCGCCTTTAGCCCGCCGGCTGGCGCGATGAATTGCTTTCGATCCAGGACTTGATGCGATTGGCGTCGCCGATGCGCGAGAACTTGCCGAACGAATGGAGCAACACGATGATCACCGGTGTCGTGCCGATGTTCGCCTGCATCACCAGGCAGCGGCCGGCCGCGTCAAGGTAGCCGGTCTTGGACAGCCCGATCTCCCAGTGACGGTAGCGCACCATCTGGTTGGAATTCGCAAACGTCATTCTGCGACCCTTGTTGATCTCGACCGCATATGAGCGGTCGGTGGTGTACTCGCGTATCAGCGGCTGGCGGTAGGCCGCGTCCACCAGCCACGCCAGGTCGCGCGCGGTGGACACGTTCTCGTCGGCGAGCCCGGAGCTGTCCACGAACCGCGTTTCCGACATTCCGAGCTCGAGCGCTTTCTGGTTCATTGCGGCAACGAACGCAGGCGTCCCGCCGGGATAGCTTCGAGCGAGCGCCGCGGCGGCGCGATTCTCCGACGCCATCAGCATGATCCTGAGCAGGTCGCCGCGCGACATCCCTGTGCCCGCTCCCAGGCGCGACGGCTGGCGCTTCACCCGGTCGTAGTCGTCCCGGGTGATGACGATCCATTCGTCCAACGGCAGCTTCGCTTCGAGCAGGACCAGCGCCGTCATGAGCTTGGTGATGGAGGCGATCGGCACTACCTGCTCGTCCTTCTTGGCGTAGAGCACGCGCTTGTTGATCTGGTCCACCACCAGAACATTGGTCGACTTGAGCTTGAGCTCCTTGACCTTCGCAGCGACTACGGCGTCGGAGCGCTCGACCGAAGCCGATTGCGCGGCAACTGCGTTTCCCGCCAGCGCGCCGACCGCAATCAGCGCGGCAAACCACCGTCCCACGGCTTTCCTCCCCGGTCAGGCCGCGATGGCGGCCGAGAAATAGGGTTTGAAAATACAGGGTTAGAAGGAAAATTTCAACCAAGTACTAAGGGTTGGTAGCAAAAATGCTACGTACCCCCTGACTCTGGGGGGCCAGAGGGGGGTGCACTCCTCATCCCGCCCCAGGAAAATCGGCACCCCGGTGGTGCTCTTGCGGCGGCACCAGCGGCTCCCGGCAACCGCGCAAAGGCGTGGACTATCCCGCCCCACCCTGCCGGACCGCCCGCGCGACTGCCATGCCCACTTTTCCCGCGCCGGACCGTGTGGCGGCCGGCCGGACCTGACCGACAGCCCTGCTCGCCCAGCCGCCAGGACGAGGGTCCTCCAAAATGGACCCGCTCTCTTTCCCGGGCCGTCGTTCAATGCCAGCGCGGTCTGTTCGATGCGCCCCTGAGTTGTTGAATGCCTTTTGGCGGCCTGGCGGCCCGAGCGAGATTTTTCGAGCGCCCAAAAAAAACTCCGCAGGGACGTGTGTCCCGGCGGAGATCAAAGAGGCCACGCAACCACCCGCTCAGCACAGGTCGTTGCAACTGCAGGCCTCCGAGGAGGAAAGACTGATGAGCCTGCTCACCTGCGCGGGTCTGACAGCTGAGCGTCCCGCGTATTGGAATTGAGGCTATTCCCCATGCCTTACGTGAATCTTACGTACCGGCGCCGCAGCATTCGCGGGTACATGTAACAATTCACGTCGGTGCAACGCATTGATTACCGTGAGCCGAGGCTGAAGACGCCATGCGTGTTCTTATCGCCGAGGACGATCCTGTCCTGGCCGACGGGCTGACCCGCTCCCTGCGCGGGTCCGACTACGCCGTAGACTGCGTCGCCGACGGCGGCGAAGCCGATCACGTGCTCTCCGCCCAGAATTACGACCTCGTCATCCTCGACATCGGGCTGCCCCGGCTCGACGGCTACGAGGTCCTGCGCCGGCTGCGGCGCCGCGGCTCGAAGACCCCCGTGCTGATCCTGACCGCGCGCGATGCCCTCGACGACCGGGTCAAGGGGCTGGACCTGGGGGGCGACGACTACATCACCAAGCCGTTCGACCTGCCTGAGCTGGAGGCGCGGGTGCGCGCCCTCATCCGGCGCGGCCAGTCGGGGGGCGGCTCGGTGCTCTCGCACGGCACGCTTACGCTGGATACCGTCGGGCGGCGCGCCACGCTCGCCGGGGAGCCGCTCGACCTGTCCGCGCGCGAGCTCGGGGTGCTGGAAGTGCTGATGCTGAGAAGCGGGCGCGTCGTGAACAAGGACCAGCTCGCCGAGCAGCTCTACGGCTGGGACGAGGAGGTAGGACCCAACGCGATCGAGGTGTACGTGCACCGGCTGCGGCGCAAGCTGGAGCCGGCGGGGGTGACGATCCGCACCATCCGCGGCCTCGGCTACCTGCTCGAGAAGCCGGGACATGCCTAGCAGGAACCTATCTTGATAGTGGGCGCGTGATGCGTTGTGGCCAGGACGGGATGGATGCTAGGCGCACGGCGCAGGCCCTATGTCGATAGGGTCAAGCCGTGGAACAACGCAGACGCCCGTCCTGGCCGCAACCCGGAGGGACGGGGCG
>DATFVY010000014.1:0-13692 GCA_035259925.1 Burkholderiales bacterium | reverse complement strand
CCATTATCGAAGCGCGATCAGCTATTCCGATCAGCACCTCGAAGACGCGAAGCACGCGCTGACCCGTCTCTACACCGCGCTCAAGTCGCACGCGGTCGCGGCCGGCCCGGTGGACTGGAGCGATCCGCGCGCGCAGCGCTTCAGGGAGGCGATGGACGACGATTTCAATACTCCGGAAGCGATCGCGGTGCTATTCGACCTCGCCAACGAGATCAACCGCAGCGGCTCGGAGAAGGACGCGCGTCTGCTGAAGTCGCTGGCCGGGATACTCGGCCTGCTGCAGCGGGAACCGCGGCAGTTCCTGCAGGCGCTGCCGGCGGACGAAGGGCTGACAGCGGAGAAAATCAAGCAGCTGATCGACGCGCGCGCCGCCGCGAGGAAGGCGAAGAACTTCGCAGAAGCCGATCGTATCCGGAAAGAACTTGAAGCGGCGGGGATCATCCTGGAGGACGGGACCAAGGGCACAATTTGGCGGCGGGGTTGATACGGCGTTCATCGGCGGCTAAACAGGTCTTGACATGCTCGCCCTGCAAAGCGCCTTCGGCTTCGTCGCCATCTGCGCGATCGCCTGGCTGCTCTCGGAAGACCGCCGGACGGTGCCGTGGCGCATCGTGATCGCCGGCGCGCTGCTCCAGCTTGCGCTTGCCGCGCTGCTGCTGTGGGTGCCGCTGTTCAGGAGCCTGTTCCTCGCCCTGAACGACCTGCTCTCGGCGCTGGAGCTGGCGACCCAGGAAGGCACGCGCTTCGTGTTCGGGTTCCTCGGCGGGGGCCCCGTTCCGTACGAGGAGAGGCCGGGCGCTTCGAGCTTCATGCTGGCTTTTCGCGCGCTGCCCCTGATCCTGGTGGTGAGCGCCCTGTCCGCGCTGCTGTTCTACTGGCGGGTGCTGCCTGCGGTCGTGCGCGCGATTTCGGCGGTCCTGGAGAGGTCCATGGGAATCGGCGGGGCAGTGGGCCTGTCCGCCGCCGCGAATATCTTCGTGGGCATGGTCGAGGCACCGCTGGTGGTGCGCCCGTATCTCAAGACGCTCAGCCGGGGCGAGCTCTTCATCGTCATGAGCTGCGGCATGGCGGGGATCGCCGGGACGGTGATGGTGCTGTACGCGGCAATACTCGCACCGGTGCTGCCGGACGCGATGGGCAACATCCTGTCCGCGTCCATCATCAGCATCCCGGCGGCCATACTCGTCGCAGCCATCATGGTCCCACCGCGCGGCGCGCCGACCTCCGGCGCTCTGGTCCCGCCGCAGCCGGCGTCGAGCAGCATGGATGCGATTACGCGCGGTACGCTCGACGGGCTGGCCCTGCTGCTCAGCGTCGCAGCCATGCTGGTCGTGCTGATCGCGCTGGTGACGCTGGTCAACCTGTCCCTGGGCTTGCTGCCCGACGCGGGCGGGGCGGCGCTGACGCTGCAGCGGCTGCTCGGCTGGCTGATGGCGCCCCTGGTGTGGCTCGCCGGCATCCCGTGGCACGAGGCATCCACGGCCGGCGCGCTGATGGGAACGAAAACCGCGCTCAACGAGTTCATCGCCTACGTCGAGCTCGCGAACCTGCCGGCGGAAGCCCTCGCCCCGCGCAGCCGCCTCATCATGACCTATTGCCTGTGCGGCTTCGCGAACTTCGGCAGCCTTGGCATACTCATCGGCGGGCTCGCCACGATGGTGCCGGAGCGGCGCGAGGAAATCGTGGCGCTCGGGCTGCGCTCGATCGTTTCCGGCACGCTGGCTACTCTGATGACGGGCGCGGTGGTCGGGATGATGGTGACGCAGTGATGTATCGATGCGGAGGGATTCAGTGAGCAAGATCGCGGAAATCAGGACTTATCCCATCTCGGTGCGGCTGGAGAAGACGCTGTGGACGGCGCACGAAGAGCTCAGGGACTCGAACCTGATCCTGGTGGAGGTGCGTACCGATGACGGGATCAAGGGCTACGGCTACATCCATGGCTCGCCGCAGAAAGGCATCTGCGAATGGGTGGCGCGCCTCGCCGAGGTGTGTCGCGGCATGGAGGCGACGGCCAGCGTCGCGGTCTGGGAGAAGCTCTTCTCCCTCACGTCGCCCCGCCCGGGCGGGATGGGAGGGCGCCACGGCCTGCCGCCGCCGCTGCCGCGCAGCGCGCGCCCGCAGGTCATGGCCGCCATCGGCGGCATCGACATCGCCTTGTGGGATATCCGGGGCAAGGCGGCCGGCATGCCGGTCTACCGGCTGCTCGGCGCGCAGAACCGGCCGCTATTTACCTACGCGACCGGCGGCTACTACCGGCTGGGCGAGCCGGACCGGGTCTACGCGGAGGAGCTGGCGGGCTTCGTGAAGGCGGGGTTCCGCGCCGTCAAGCTCAAGACGGGGGGAGGGACCCCGGCGGAGGAGGCGAAACGCGTGGCGATGGTCCGGGACGCCATCGGCAAGGACACGCTGCTCATGCTCGACATGAACGCGCCCTACGACCTGGACGAGTGCATTGGCTTCGCGCGGGCGGTCGAGCCGTCGAACGTGTTCTGGCTGGAGGAGCCGCTACACTGGTATCTGCAGCCCGCGGACTTCGTGCGGCTCGCCGCGGCGACGCGCATACCGCTCGCCCACGGCGAGCGCGAGCTGACGCGCTTCACGGTGCGCGACTTCATCGCGTCGGGGGCCATACGCTACGTGCAGTTCGATTCAACGCGCGCGGCGGGTTTTACCGAGGCGCTGCGTATCGCGCAGCTTGCCGAGCAGCACGGCGTGATGATCGCCCCGCACACCATGCCGGAGCTGCACGGGCACCTGGTCCTGGCCTTTCCACGCTGCGGGTTCGCGGTGGAATCGCACGGCGATGCCCGGCGCGACCCGGTCGGGCACCACCTCTACCAGGAGCCCGTGCATACGCGCGACAGCCATGTCCATCTCAACGATAAGCCCGGGTTCGGCATGGAGATCAGCTGGGACTTCGTGAAGAAGCACGGGAGCTGACGGCGGGTCCGTTACCCAAAATCGCGCGGGCCGGTTTATGATTGCCGGCAACGCAAGCCAGGTGTCTTGATGCTCATCAATTGCGCCGCGTACCAGGACGGCAAGAAGCTGGGCGACATCCGCAAGGAGGAGATCCACCAGTATCTCAGCCGTCCCGGCTCTTTCGTCTGGGTCGCGCTCAAGGACGCGACGTCCGACGAATTGTCCGAGATGCAGCAGCAGTTCGGCCTGCACGAGCTCGCGGTGGAGGACGCCCGTCACGGGCACCAGCGGCCCAAGCTGGAGGAATACGGCAACTCGCTGTTCGCGGTCGTGCATACCGTCGAGCAGGACGGCGACGAGCTGAAGGTCGGCGAGGTCAACATATTCGTCGGGCGCAACTATGTGCTCTCGATCCGGCAGCGCACGGAGCAGGGCTTCACCAACGTCCGGCAGCGCACCGAGCGCGAGCCGCACCTCCTCAAGCACGGGTCGGGCTTCGTGCTCTACGCCTTGATCGACACCGTGGTCGACCGCTACTTCCCGGTGTTGGAGGCGCTCGAGGACGAGCTGGAGGCGCTCGAAGAGAAGATCTTCGCGGGCACGCCCGCGCAGGAGAACATCGAGGCCCTCTACGCCCTCAAGCAGAAGCTGATGACGCTCAAGCACGCGGCGGGACCCCTCCAGGAAAACGCGGGAAAGCTCTACGGGGGTCGCGTGCCGGAGGTTTGCGCCAGCACCCAGGAATACTTCCGCGACGTCTACGACCACCTGCTGCGCATCAACCAGTCCATAGACAGCCTGCGCGAAATGGTGACGACGGCGATATCGGTCAATCTCGCGCTCATCACGGTGCAGGAGAACGAGACCGTCAAGCGGCTGGCGGCCTATGCCGCCCTGGTCGCGGTGCCGACCATGATCGCCGGCGTCTACGGCATGAACTTCAGCAACATGCCCGAGCTGCAGTGGAAATGGGGCTATCCCTTTGCGCTCGGGCTGATGGTCGCGATAGACGTCTACCTGTTCTACCGCTTTCGCAAGGCGAAGTGGCTCTAGCGAAGCTGCCGGCTGCCAGCTGTCAGCCGCCAGCAAACGCGGAACGCACTGCAGTTCTATTGGTCTACGGCTGACGGCTGACGGCTGACGGCTGACGGCTGACGGCGTTACTGCGCGAAGAACTCCTTGACCTTGTCCATCCAGGACTTGGCGCGCGGGTTGTGGCGGCCGTTGTCCTTCTGGTTGATGGCTTCGAGCTCGAGCAGCAGCTCGCGCTGGCGCGGGGTCAGATTGACCGGCGTCTCGACCGCGACGTGGCAGATAAGGTCGCCGTGACCGGACGAGCGCACGCCCTTGATGCCTTTGCCGCGCAGGCGGAACATCTGCCCCGTCTGCGTGCCCGGCGGCACCTTGACCTTGGCGTAACCGTCGAGCGTCGGGATCTCGACGTCGCCACCGAGGGCGGCGGCGGTGATGCTGATCGGCATCTCGCAGTGGAGATCGTTGTGGTCACGCGTGAATACGCCGTGCGACTTCAGGTGGATCACGACGTAGAGATCGCCCGCGGGACCGCCGTTCATGCCCGCTTCGCCCTCGCCTGAGAGCCGTATGCGGTCACCCTCGTCTACGCCGGCCGGGATCTTCACTGCCAGCGTCTTGTGCTGCTTCACGCGCCCGGCGCCGCCGCAGGTCTGGCACGGCGACGCCACGATCTTCCCCGTGCCGTGGCAGCGCGGGCAGGTCTGCTGGATCGAGAAGAAGCCCTGCTGCATCCGCACCTGCCCATGGCCCTGGCAGGTGGGGCAGCTGGTGGGCGAGGTGCCGGGCTTGGCGCCGCTGCCCTTGCAGGTGGCGCATTCCTCCATGGCCGGTATGCGGATGCGGGTCTCGGTGCCGCGCGCGGCGTCCTCCAGCGAGATTTCCAGGTTGTAGCGCAGGTCCGCGCCGCGGTAGACGCTGGAGCGGCTGCGCCCGCCGCCGAAGATGTCGCTGAAAATGTCGCCGAAAGCGTCCGCGAAGTTGCCGAAACCGGCGCCACCGGCGCCGAACCCGGCCGCGCCGGCCGTGGCGGGATCCACACCGGCGTGCCCGAACTGGTCATAGATGGGCCGCTTCTGGGCGTCGGTGAGGATCTCGTACGCCTCCTTGGCTTCCTTGAAGCGCTCCTCGGCCTTGGGGTTGTCCGGGTTGCGGTCCGGGTGCCACTTCATGGCGAGCTTGCGGTACGCCTTCTTGATGTCCTCGTCGGAGGCGTCCTTGTTCACGCCGAGCACTTCGTAGTAATCGCGCTTCGCCATTTCAGATACTCAGTCCCTTTGCACGTGAAACGGCCGAGTTGAACGGCGCAGTCGCTGCGTCCGTTCCAACTCGGCCACCCAGGCCGGCGCATTAGGGTACGGGAGCCGCGGCTCCCGTGCCCTACGGCGTCCGGATTTGGGGCTATTTCTTGTCCTTGACTTCGGTGTACTCCGCATCCATCACGGTGCCTTCGTCCTTCTTGGCGCCCTCGGCGGCCTTCTCGCCGCCGGCCGGCTGCTGCGCCTGCTGCTTGGCCTGCTCCTCCTTGTACATGGTCTCGGCGAGCTTGTGCGCGGCCTGGGCGAGGGCCTCGGTCTTGGCCGTGATCTGGGCCTTGTCGTCGCTCTTCAGCGATTCCTCGGCTTCCTTGAGCGCCTTCTCGATCTTCTCCTTCTCGTCGGCGCCGATCTTGTCACCGTGATCCTTGAGCGACTTCCTGACCGAGTGCACCATGTGGTCGCACTGGTTGCGCGCCTCGACGAGCTCGTGCGCCTTGCGGTCCTCCTCGGCGTTCTCCTCGGCATCCTTCACCATGCGCTGGATTTCCTGCTCGGTGAGGCCGGAGCTGGCCTGGATCTTGATCTTGTTCTCCTTGCCGGTCGCCTTGTCCTTCGCCGAGACGTGCAGGATGCCGTTGGCGTCGATGTCGAACGTGACCTCGATCTGCGGCATGCCGCGGGGCGCGGTCGGAATGTCGGTCAGGTTGAACTGGCCGAGGCTCTTGTTGCCGCGCGCCATCTCGCGTTCGCCCTGCAGCACGTGGATCGTCACCGCGGTCTGGTTGTCCTCCGCGGTCGAGAAGGTCTGCTGCGCTTTGGTCGGGATCGTCGTGTTCTTCTGGATGAGCTTGGTCATCACGCCGCCGAGCGTCTCGATGCCGAGCGACAGCGGCGTCACGTCGAGGAGCAGCACGTCCTTGACGTCGCCCTTCAGCACGCCGGCCTGGACCGCGGCGCCGACCGCGACCGCCTCGTCCGGGTTTACGTCCTTGCGCGGCTCGCGCCCGAAGAAGGCCTTCACCTTGTCCTGCACCTTGGGCATGCGCGTCTGGCCGCCCACCAGGATCACGTCCGAGATGTCGCCCGCCTTGACCTTGGCGTCCTGCAGCGCGATGCGGCAGGGCTCGATCGTCCTCTCGATCAGGTCCTCGACCAGGCTCTCGAACTTGGCGCGCGTGATCTTGATCGCCAGGTGCTTGGGCCCGGACTGGTCGGCCGTGATGTAGGGCAGGTTGATCTCGGTCTGCGCGCTCGAGGAGAGCTCGATCTTGGCCTTCTCGGCGGCGTCCTTCAGCCGCTGCAGCGCAAGCATGTCCTTGCGCAGGTCGACGCCGTTGTCCTTCTTGAACTCGTCGCACAGGTACTCGATCAGACGCTGGTCGAAGTCCTCGCCGCCGAGGAAGGTGTCGCCGTTGGTGGAAAGCACCTCGAACGATTTCTCGCCGGAGACGTCGGCGATCTCGATGATCGAGATGTCGAAGGTCCCGCCGCCGAGGTCGTAGACCGCGATCTTGCGATCTTTCTTCTCCTGCTTGTCGAGGCCGAACGCGAGCGCCGCCGCCGTCGGCTCGTTGATGATGCGCTTGACGTCGAGCCCCGCGATGCGCCCGGCGTCCTTGGTGGCCTGGCGCTGCGAATCGTTGAAGTATGCGGGCACCGTGATCACGGCTTCCGTGACCGGCTCGCCGAGGTAGTCCTCGGCGGTCTTCTTCATTTTGATCAGGACCTGCGCGGAGATCTCGGGCGGCGCCATCTTCTTGCCGCGCACCTCGACCCAGGCGTCCTTGTTGGTGGCTTCCGCGATCCTGTAGGGCACGACCTTGATCGCTTTCTGCACTTCGGCGTCGCCGAAGCGCCGGCCGATCAGCCGCTTGACCGCGTAGAGCGTGTTCTTGGGATTGGTCACCGCCTGGCGCTTCGCCGGCGCCCCCGTAAGGATCTCGCCGTCTTCCATGTAGGCGACGATGGAGGGCGTGGTGCGGGCGCCCTCGGAGTTCTCGATGACCTTGGGCTGGCCGTTTTCCATCACGGCCACGCAGGAATTGGTCGTGCCCAGGTCGATGCCGATGATCTTCGCCATGTTCTACCTCGTTGGTTTCTAAGCTATTTCCTCTTATGAGGCATATGGGGGCCGAACCCGGAATTTCAACGCGCCCGGGCCTTGGCCACGGTCACCAGCGCCGGGCGTATGACCCGCTCGTGCAGCAGGTAGCCTTTCTGCAGCACCTGCACGACGGTATTGGGCTCGGCGTCCGACTCGACCGCGCTGATCGCCTGGTGGCGGTGCGGATCGAACTTCTGCCCGAGGGGGTTGATCTCCGCGAGGTTGAAGCGCTCGAACACGCCCGCCAGTTGCTTGAGCGTGAGCTCCACCCCGCTCTTCATGCTTTCCACGGACGCGTGATCGGATGCGAGCGCCGCCTCCAGGCTGTCCTTCACCGCCAGCAATTCGGACGCAAAGCCCTCGAGTGCGAACTTGTACGCGTTGGCGATCTCGCCCTGCGCCCGCTTGCGGATGTTTTCGGCCTCCGCTTTCGCCCGCAGCCAGGCGTCCTGGTGTTCCGCCGCAGCGCGCTCCGCCTTCTTCAGTCGTTCTTCCATGCCGGGCGGGGTCTCGGCGGCCGGCGGTTCCGCGCCCGCGCGCTGGGGCTTTGGGGCGGACTGCGCGGAGGGAGCCGCTAGCTCGCCTGCGGGTACCTGATCGTCGGGATTGGCGGCTTCGGGGGTTTCCTGCATCACGCTATTCTCCGGTCAACCCGGTGAACATTGGGTTAGGCGGGTCGATTTCAAGAGCCCCTGTATAGACATAACTTATTGTTGTAGAAGGTATTATGACCACGTGCGGCGAGTAACGGAAGCCATGGACCCCCAGTCATTAGTATATGAGGAATCCGTCACAGGATGCCGGGCACATATCTTGCACGAACCGGCATAGACAATGACTCCGGACTTCTGCCGGCAGCGGCAGGCGTGGCTGCGTATATGCATAAACTGTTTCACTATTCGTGGATCCTGGGCTTGGCGGCGGTCGTCGCGATCGTCGTCGCGCTCTCGTTTCTCTACCGGGACCTCGTGTTCGAGTCGCTGGTCCAGGAAGAGACGCGCTCCAACGTGGCGCTCACCAAGGCGTTCGCGAATTCCATCTGGCCGCGCCACGCCGAATTCATCAAGCAAGCCCACGAAGTAGCCGAGGGCCAGCTCGGCACGCGCGAGGAGATCCAGCAGATCGACCGGGATCTGCGGGTCATGATGCAGGGCCTGAGCGTCGTCAAGGTGAAGATCTACGACACCGGCGGACTGACGGTGTTTTCCACGGACCCGCGCCAGATCGGGGAGTTCAAGTCCCGTAATCCCGGTTTCGTCCGCGCGCGCAACGGGACGCCGGCGAGCGACATCACGTTCCGCAACCGGTTCGACGCCTGGGAGGGTGTGATCTCCGACCGCAACATCATCGCAACCTACGTGCCGGTGCGCATCGACGACGGATCACCGGTAGAGGCGGTGCTGGAGGTCTATAGCGACGTAACCGCCCTCATCGGCAAGATGGAGAGCGGCCAGTGGAAGATCCTCGCAGGCGTGCTGTCGAGCCTGTCGGTGATTTACGGAGTGATTTTGTGGATCCTGATGAGGTATCGCCGGCTGCTCAATGCGCAGGAAGCGGCGCGGCTCGCGCAGGAAGAGCGCATCCGCCACCAGGCCTACCATGACGAGCTTACCGGACTCCCGAACCGCGTCAGCTTTGCCGAGCAGCTGGAGGCGATGATCCGGCGCGCGCGCCGCACGGACTGGACGCTGGGTGTCATGTTCCTCGATCTCGACCGTTTCAAAGTCGTGAACGACAGCCTGGGCCACCACGCTGGCGACCAGCTGCTGCGCATAGCCGGGGGGCGCATTCAGCGCGCCATCCGCGAAAGCGACATGCTGTTCCGGATGGGGGGCGACGAGTTCACCGTCCTGCTCGAGAACGTGCGCGGGCCCGAGGAGGCCGCCGCGGTGGCGCAGCGTGTCATCGAGGCGATTGCCGAGCCGATTCGGCTTCAGGCCCACGAGATCAGGGTCACCGCCAGCATCGGGATGGCCCTGTTCCCACGCGACGATCCGTCCGGCCTGCGCATCGTGAAGAGTGCCGACACCGCGATGTATCGCGCCAAGGAGCTCGGCCGCAACCGCTACGAATTCTTCACGGCGGAGATGAACCAGCGCGTGGAAAGCCAGCTGCTGCTGGAAGCGGCGCTACGGCGCGCGGTGAACGACAAGGAGTTCGTGCTGCATTTCCAGCCGCGAGTGGCCGCGGTGGGCCGCGCGGTGGTCGGAGTCGAGGCGCTGCTGCGGTGGCAGCACCCGGAGGGGGGGCTGGTGGCGCCGGCCGACTTCATACCGCTGCTCGAGGAGTCGAACCTCATCGTCCCGGTCGGCGCTTGGGTGCTGGAGGCTGCCTGCCGGCAGGCCCGGGAATGGCACGACCGGGGCCTGCCGCTGCGCATGTCGGTCAATATCTCGTCGCGGCAGTTCCGCAGCGCGGACCTGGTCGACACCGTGGCGGAGGCGCTCAAGGCCAGCAGCCTCGCTCCGCGTTTCCTCGAGCTCGAGCTGACCGAGAGCATGCTAATGGAGAGCACCGAGGACTCGGTGGCGATCATGGCGCGCCTGAAGGAGCTGGGCGTGATGGTGTCCATCGACGACTTCGGCACCGGGTATTCCTCGCTCGGCTATCTCAAGCAATTCCCGATCGACTATCTCAAGGTCGACCGCAGCTTCGTGCACGATCTGGCGAAGAGTCCCAAGGACGCCGCCATCGTCGATGCGATTTCGGCGCTGGCGCAGAGCCTGCGCATCGGCCTTGTCGCGGAAGGCGTGGAGGAGTCACACCAGGCCGATTTCCTGCGCAGCCGCTATTGCACCGAGATGCAGGGATACCTCTTCGGCCGGCCCGTACCGGCCGAAGAGCTACCGCAGATGGTGGCGCGGCTCCGCGAGGGGAAAGCCGTATCGCTGGTGGCGTAACGCGCCCCGTCCGGTCTAGCCCTTGGCTCCGAGGGAAAGCGCGCGCAGGCGCGACATCTGGAGCGTGTCGTGCGTCGTCCCCGCATCGGTCCACCCGAGCAGGTTGCTCGCGGCGAGGTCGGTCAGCGCGTGAATCCAGTCGGTGCGCTCGTTGAGGCACGGAACGGCGTGGAACTCGCGTCCCCCCGCGTTGAGAAATACCGTCTTGCCCTCGATGGCGATCTCCTCGAGGGTTTCCAGGCAATCGGCCACGAAACCGGGACAGATCACATCGACGCGGCGCACTCTCTGCTTGCCCAGCTCGGCGAGGGTCTCCGCGGTGTAGGGCCGGAGCCACTCGGCGCGCCCGAAACGCGACTGGAAGGCGATGCGATAGCGCTCCGCTTTGAGCCCCAGCGCTTCCGCCAGGAGGCGACCGGTCTTGTGGCACTCGCAGTGGTAGGGATCACCCTGGTCGAGGGTCGCGCGCGGCACGCCGTGGAAGCTCATGACCAGCACGTCCGGGCGGTCGTTCCTCGCCCAGTAGTCGCGCAGGGACTGCGCCAGCGCGCCGATGTAGCCGTGATGATCGTGAAAACTCCTCACCGCACGCAGCGCCGGCTGGTTGCGCATCTCCTGCACGCAGCGGTACGCGGTGTCGAGCGCGGTCGCGGTGGTGCTCGCCGCGTACTGGGGGTAGAGCGGCAGCAGCAGTATGCGGTCGCAGTGCTGCGCTTTCATCGACTGCAGCTTGTCCGGGATCGAGGGCTTGCCGTAACGCATCGCGTAGTCCACGACCAGGGGCAGCTGCTGGGCGCGCTCCTCCAGGTAGTTGCGCAGCAGCGTGGTCTGGCGCTCGGTGTGGACCCGCAGCGGCGAGCCCTCGCTCATCCACACCTGGGCGTAGCGCTGGGCGGAGGCCTTGGGGCGCCGGCCCAGCACGAAGAGATGCAGGATCGGCAGCCAGACGAAGCGCGGGATCTCGATGACGCGCGGGTCGGACAGAAACTCGCTCAGGTACTCCCGCACGGCCCGCACGGTGGGCGCCTCGGGCGTGCCGAGGTTGATCAGCAGGACGCCGATACGGGGCTGGGTGCCGTGCGAGTAGGGGGGCTCGGGTTTCACGGTAATGGGTAATGGGTCATGGGTAATGGGTAATGGGCAGGAGGTGCGTCAACCGCGAAACTCCCGCCGTCACGCATTACTCATTACCCATTACGCATTACCGCCTCAGCGCTGGGTGAGCATGGTGGACAGCAGCCGGGCGGTGATGTCCACGATCGGGATCACGCGGTCGTACGACATGCGCGTCGGGCCTATCACGCCCACCGTGCCGACAACCCGGCCGTCCACCTTGTAGGGGGCGGTGACCACGCTGCACTCGTCGAGCGGCGCGACGCCGGCCTCGCCGCCGATGAAGATCTGCACGCCATGCGCGCGGCTCGAGATGTCCAGCAGCTGCAGCAGCCCGGTCCTGCGGTCGAAGAGCTCGAAGAGCTTCCTCAGGTTGGTCATGTTCGAGGACAGGTCCGCTGAATCGAGCAGGTTGCTCTCCCCGGAGATCACGACTTCGTCGGCTGATGCGCTCGCCGCCTGGCTGCCGGCTTCCAGCGCGGCCGTCATGAGGCGCGTCATGTCCTCGGTGAGCCGCTTGAGTTCCTGCCGTACGCGCAGCCGGATTTCCTCGAAAGTGAGCCCCGCGTAGTTCTGGTTGAGGATATTGGCCGCCTCCGTCAGCTCCGACGCCGTGTACGGCTTGTCCGTCATGAGGACGCGGTTCTGCACGTCCCCTTCCTGCGTCACCAGGATCAGCAGGATGCGCGAGCTGGAAAGCCTGAGGAATTCGATGTGGCGAAAAGCGGTGCTGCGCCGCGGGGTCATCACGACGCCGGCGAAATGCGTGAGGTCGGACAGGAGCTGGGAGGCCGAGGCGACCAGCCTCTGGCGGTTGTCGGCCTGTAGTTGCCCCTCGAGCTGGTTGATCTCGACGCTGTCGAGCGGCTTGATCGTGAGCAGGGTGTCGACGAAGAAGCGGTAGCCGCGCGGCGTAGGCACCCGGCCCGCCGAGGTGTGAGGGCTGGCGATGAACCCCATCTCCTCGAGGTCGGCCATCACGTTGCGGATGCTCGCCGGCGAGAGGTCGATGCCGGTGTACTTCGACAACGCGCGCGAGCCGACCGGCTGGCCGTCGGCGATATAGCGCTCGACCAGCGTCTTCAGGAGGAGCTGCGCCCGCTCGTTCAGGACCGGGGCATCGGTGGGCATGCCGTATTCTACTAAAAACAGTGAATGGTGAATGGTGAATAGTGAATGGAAAGAGCCTGCTGAAGCGGTGTTTTCGAATCACGATTCACGAATCACGATTCACGGTTTTTGCAGTTAGAATGCGCCCATGAAAACGCCGTTCAGGACCATCGCGCTCGCCGGCAAGTACCAGAGCGAGGAAGTCGCCGCGCCCCTGCTCGAGCTCGCCGGCTTCCTCGAGCGCCGCAAGGTGAAGGTGCTCATCGACCAGCAGACCGCCGCGGTGGTGAAAGGGGCGAAGTACCCGGCGCTGGGACTCGAGGAGCTGGGCAAGCAAGCCGACCTCGCCGTCGTCATCGGGGGTGACGGCACCATGCTCAATATCGCGCGCGCGCTCGCCCCTCATGGCGTGGCGCTGGTGGGCGTCAACCAGGGCCGCCTCGGCTTCCTGACCGACATCTCGGTGGACAACATGATCGCCACCATCGGCGCGATCCTCGACGGGCGCTTCGTGGCCGAGGAGCGCATGCTGCTGGAAGGCAAGGTGCACCGCGGCGGGAAGCAGGTGTTCGAGGCGCTCGCCTTCAACGATGTGGTGATCAGCAAGGGCGTAGCGGGCAGCATGCTGGCGCTGGAGGCGCGCGTGGACGGCCAGTTCATTTACAACCAGCGCGCGGACGGGCTGATCGTGGCGACGCCCACCGGCTCGACCGCCTACGCGCTGTCCTCGGGCGGGCCGATCGTGCACCCGTCGCTGTCGGTGATCGCGCTGGTGCCCGTCTCCCCCCACACCCTGTCCAACCGCCCGATCGTGATCAGCAGCGACTGCACGGTGGAGATCATCGTGCGCGACAATCCCGAGCCGCGCGTGCACTTCGACAGCCATTCGCGCTGCGACCTGCGCGCCGACGACCGCATCGTGGTGCGCCGCTATCCCCGCCCGCTCAATCTGCTGCACCCGGAGGGGCACAGCTACTACAACATGCTGCGGGTGAAGCTCAACTGGAATAGAGAATGAAGGAGTGACTCGCTTCTCGTTCTTCGTCTCTCGATGCAAGCGACAAGGACGAGTAACGAGCAACGAGTAACGAGCCACTTCCTGTTCTGACATGCTACGGTCGCTCAGCATTCGTGACTTCGTGATCGTGGACCGCCTGGAGCTGGAGTTCGCGCCGGGCTACACGGTGCTGACGGGCGAAACCGGGGCGGGCAAGTCGATCCTGATCGACGCGCTCGCGCTGGTGCTCGG
>DATFVY010000013.1:0-3671 GCA_035259925.1 Burkholderiales bacterium | reverse complement strand
AGGACGGTGTTGACGTCGGCGGCAAGCTTGCTGACCAGCGCCTTCGGGGTTCCCGCCGGCACGAAAACGCCGAACCACGCGGTGTGCTCGGCGGCGGGGAGCCCTGCTTCCGCGACCGTTGGCACATCGGGCAGCGCGGATATGCGCTTCGCCGTGCTGACCGCCAGGGCCCGCACGCGCCCGTCCTTCACCATCGGCACGGACGACGGCCCGGTGAACACGAACAGCTGCACCCGCCCCGAGAAAATCTCGCCCCAGGCGTCGGCGAGCAGCTTGAACGGCACGTGCACGATCTTCACGCCGGCCGCCCCGTTGAGGATCTCGGCGCTCAGGTGGGAGATCGAGCCCACGCCGACCGACGCGTAGTTGAGCTCCCCGGGACGGCCACGCGCGTAGGCGATGAACTCCTTCAGGGTCTTTGCCGGCAAGGAGAGCGAGACCCCGATCACGTTGGGAACGCCGCCGGCCTGCACCACCGGCAGGCCGTCCTGCAGCGAGCGGTACGGCTCCTTCTTCTGGAGCATGGGCGAGGTCAGATAGGGAGGCGCGAACAGCCCGAGCGTGTAGCCGTCGGGCGTCGCCTGCAGCACGATCGGCGTGCCCACCAGCCCGCCCGCGCCGGGGCGGTTGTCCACCACCACCTGCATCTTGTAGAGGTCGGTGAGCCCGGCGCCGATGGTGCGTCCGATGAAATCGCTCGCAGTGCCCGGCGGGAACGGCACCACCAGCCGGATCGGCCGGCTGGGATAGGTCTGCGCCGCGGCCGCGGCGGCCGCCAGCAGGGCCGCGAGGGCCGCGGCGATCAGTAGGGGCCGGTGCTTCATGTGTTCCTCCTCCTTCTCATGGGCCTCGTCGTACTAGTCTAAGGCCTATCGCGTCCGCATTGTGAAGCGCGATTGCTACCCTGCGCGGCGGCGGCTACAGTTGCCGCAGGGAGAGCCGCCTTGGCAATCGTCATCAGCGAAGACAGCGTCGGCGCGGAGCCGCTGGGGCCACGTGTCGAGCGCCGGCGGCTCCTGACCGGGGAGCGCGTGAAGGACACCCGCGTGCTGCTCGAACGCCGGAACCTCGCTGCCGGGGCCGCGGTGGAGATCGCGGTGCCTGCGGCGAGCCTGGTCTGGTTGCAGATTCTCGAAGGCGAAGTCGTGCTGCGGCACAGCGCGGAAGAAGAGCCGCTCTCTCCCGCCCACATCGTGTTCCTCCCACCGCGCTTCCGCGGCACGCTGGCGAGCCCCGCGGGGGCGGCGCTGCTCCACGCGGAGGTCCCGGATGCCGCCCGTTTCGACCCCAATCTCTCCCGCAACCCGCCGCCGCTGCGGGTCGTGGACTGGACGCGGGAACCGGTGCTCGACTCGAAGCACGACCGGCGCAAGCGCATCTACGTCTTGACGCCGGCGCTCTTCGACACCACGGCCATCAAGGGCGAGATGATCATCTACCCGCCGGGCACGCAGGCGGCCAACCATCACCACGAGGGCGCCGAGCATTTCATGTACTTCACGCGGGGCCGCGGCACCGCGTGGGCCAACGAGTCGCCGTTCGCCGTGAAGAAGGGCGACCTCGTCTATTACGGCGAGCGCGAGCGGCACTACCTGAAGAGCGAGGGCAGCGAGGACATGGTGTTCGTGGAATTCTTCGTGCCCGGAAAGTACAAGACGATCTGGGCTCCCGGCGCCGCCGTGTGCACCTGGCTGCCCACGGGACGCGACATCCGCGGACGCATCCCCGCCCGCGACATCGCGGCGCACAGCTCCGCGGCCGCGCCCCAGGACGTCTGAGCGTTCCGTCACTGCGTCACTTCGTCACTCCGTCACCCGAACCCATGAAGAAACTTGCCAGCACCCTGCTCTGGAGTTGCGTACTGGTCGCCACGTTGGCCCCGGCTCAGGAACGCTTCTCGCCCTATGTCCCCAGCGACCAGGAGAACGTCGAGCGCATGCTCAAGCTTGCGCAACTGCGCGACGATGACGTGGTCGTCGACCTCGGCTCCGGTGACGGGCGCATAGTGCTCACGGCAGCCCGCATGAACAGGAAGCTGCGCGGCTGGGGCGTGGACATCGACAAGGAGCTCGTCGACCGGGCGAACGCGCAGGCGCGCGCGATGGGCGTGGCCGACCGCGTGCAGTTCTTCCACCGCAATGCTTTCGACGCCGACCTGCAGGAAGCGACCGTTATCGCGATGTGGCTGTGGCCTGAATTCCAGCGCCTACTGCGGCCGCAGATCCTTGCCCAGGCGCGGCCCGGCACCCGCGTGATCACCAACCTGTGGGACCTCGGCACCTGGCCGCCGGACGAGGAGGACATGGAGCCGCAGCGAGTCGCGAAGTGGATAGTGCCGGCGCGCGTGGAAGGCTACTGGGGATGGGAGCTCAGCCTGGAGGGGCGCCGGGTGTCCTACGCGGCGATTCTCGAGCAGCGCTTCCAGGCGGCGGAAGGCGTGGCGCGCGCCGGCAACCGGCGCGAGGTCCTGCACGACGTCAGGCTGCGCGGTGATGAGTTTTCGTTCACGCTCAACCTGACGCTGGACGGCCTCGGCTACACGCGGCACGAGTTCCGAGGCCGGGTCCTCGGCGACCGCATCGAGGGAACGGCGTTTCTGTCCCCCGCGCCACACGAGAAGAGCTACCAGGTTCCCTGGCGTGCGGCGCGCGGTGCGACTTCCGCCTATTTCGCGCCGACCGGCCTCGTCGAGCCGCAGAAGTGAGCTAGCGGCTCCAATACCGTGTCGCGCGCTTGAACAGGCGCTTCGGAATCACGCCGTAGATCATCAGCACGTTGTTGACCGCTTCGCCGACGCGGAAGTCCACTGCGAGGCTGCACAGCGCATAGGCCTCCGCGGCCGACAACCCCGCCCTGCCCTTGAGGAATTCGACCGACTCCCGGATGGCATTCCCGAGCGCCGCGTCCAGGTTCGGACCCATGCCCATCGAGTAGTAGGCCTTTGCGTCCTCGGCACGCGGCCAGCGCATGCTTTGACCCGCGCCCTTGTGCACGATCAGCTGCAGCGATGGCGTCAGCGAGATCTCGATGGCGGTTCCGTCCACCTCACCGTCGCCCTGGCAGGCGTGCCCGTCTCCCGTATAGAACAGCGCGCCCTCGTTGAATACCGGCAGGTAGAGCGTCGCGCCCGCCGTGAGGTGGCGGAAATCGATATTGCCGCCGAAGGCCCCGGGCGGCTTGGTGCTGACTCGCTTCAATGCGGGCGGCGGCGCAACGGCGACGATACCCATGAACGGCGCCAGCGGGACTTCGACGCCCTTGGCGAACAGCGCGACCCGGCGCTTGAGATCGAGCTTGATCACCTTCTGCGCGGCTTCCTTCAGCAGGTCCGGCGCGGCTCCCCAGCCCGGGCCGGTCGAATTGACACCGTACGGCACGCGCACCTCGACATCGAGCACGCGCACTTCCAGCATATCGCCCGGTTGCGCGCCTTCGATATGGACGGGACCGGTCAGGATATGGGGCCCCGCGCCTTCACCCCGCCTTACCCGGCGATAGATGTCGGAAGCGTCCGGCAGCACCTTTCCGGCCGCGATGCCAGCGGTCGCGAAGAACGCAACGGGATCCTTGTCGGTGTTGAGGCCCTGGTGCGTCACGGTATCGACACGCACGGTCTGCCCGGACTTCACGCGCAGGACCGGCGCCCGGTCCGCCGCGATCCAGCCCCAGCT
>DATFVY010000012.1:0-4211 GCA_035259925.1 Burkholderiales bacterium | reverse complement strand
ACCATGCGCAGGCATTCCTGCTCGTCCACGTTCTTGATCGCGCGCGCCTCCATCATTGCCGTCATGCCGTCGGTCCAGTCGATCTTCTCTTCGGCGAAGACTTTGAGCATGTTGATGTCGATGAAATCCACGCCGAGCTTGGCGCCGGCGACGTTGGCTTTCCTCATCTCCTGCTTCACCGCGTTGGTGAATTTCTTGACCTGCTGGGTGGAGGCGGGGCCCGCCGCACCCTTGATCCAGGCGTAGGACCAGCGCACGTGGTCCTTCGGTATCCAGGGGGAGTGGCGCTCGATCTGGAAGCCGAGGTCGCCCTGCTCGAACAGCACCGGCTTATCGTCGCCGCACAGCATGGCGTAGCGCAGGCCGGGCTTGAGCCGGTTCCAGCCCGGAGTCAGCGTGCCGGTGATATAGCGGACGTTCTCATCGTACATGAGCAGCATTGCGCCCAATCCGTGGGCCTTCATGCGCTCGCGCGCCCGCTCCAGGCGATAGTTGCGCATGCGCTCCCAGTTGACGCGCTGCTGCCAGTCCAGTCCTGCAATGCCGAAATTTGCCATCGCGTGCTCCCTTGTTTTAGCTGTAGATGGAATATTAGTTCATTTTGATACCTGCCCGTTTGGCGGGCAGTTACTCGGTTTCGATGCCCGCGTCCCTGACCACCCGTGCGAAGCGCTCGTTCTCTGTCTGCCAGAACCGCAGGAAATCGGCCGGCGACTTGCTCAGCACCACGCGCGCGCCGCCGTCGGCGATCCGGCTCACCACTTCCGGGTGCTCCATCGTCCGTGTCGTGGCCGCGAACAGTTTTTTCACAACCGGTGCCGGGGTTCCCTTCGGGACGAACAGGGCCTGCCAGGTACCGCTGGTCAGCTTCGGATGACCAACCTCCGGCATGGTCGGGATGTCCGGGAGAAGGGGGTTGCGCACCGGCGAAACCACGGCCAGCATGCGCAGCCGGCCTTGCTTGGTGAAATTGACCACCGAGGAAAACGTGACGAACATCGCCTGCACCTCGTTACCGAGCAGTGCGGTAACAGCAGGCCCGGCGCCGCCCTTGTACGGCACGTGGGTCATGCGGGTGCCGGTAGCGAGCAGGAACATCTCCATTTCCAGGCGGTTGGCGCTGCTGGCGGCAGGCGAGCCGTAATTGAGCTTGTTCGGGTTCGCCTTGAGATGGGTGACCAGCTCAGTCACGGACTTCACAGGAAGCGACGGGTGCACCACGAGCGCGCCAGGGACGTCGGTAATCTGAGTGATCCCGATCAGGTCCCGGACGGGAACGACGGGAAATTTCGGAAATACGGCGGGATTGATCGCTGCAGTCCCGACGCTCCCGAACTTGATGGTATAGCCGTCGGGGCTGGCGCGGGCCACCAGTTCGGTGCCGATGTTGCCAGCGGCGCCGGTGCGATTGTCGATGACCACCTGCTGCCCGAGCTGCTCCGTCAGTCGCGGCTGGATGATGCGCGCGACGAAGTCAGCCGCGCCCCCCGGCGCGAACGGCACGATCATCCGCAGCGGGCGGGAGGGATATTCCCCGTCCCGTCCCTGCGCCTGCGCCGGTGCCCCGCACAGGAGGGCCGCCGCAGCAAGAGCAGCGTGAGCAGGGCGCAGCGGCTACTCCGTCGGAATATTGTTGTCCTTGATCACCCTGCCGAACCGATCGGTCTCGGCTTTGACGAAGGCCCGAAAATCTGCAGGCGACTTGCTGGTGACGATCTCGATTCCCTGGTCGCCAAGGCGCTTCACGACGTTCGAGTCCTTCATCATGTCGTGGCTTACCTTGAAGAGCTTGTCGACCACGGGCTTGGGCGTGCCTGCAGGCACGAAGACACCCTGCCAGGAGCCGACCACCATGTCGAGCCCCTGCTCGCGCATGGTCGGGATTTCCGGGTAAGCGGGGTTGCGCGCTGCGGAAACCACGCCGAGCATCCGAACTTTCCCCGCCTTCGCGTGATTGACCGCGGAAGAGAAGGTCACGAACATCATCTGCACCTCGCCGCCGAGCAGCCCGATCATCGCCGGCCCCGCGCCGCCCTTGTAGGCGATCTGCTCGGCTTTCGTGCCGGTCGCGTTGAGAAACTGGATCGTCTCCAGGTTGTTCGCGCTGGAGGGTGCGGGCGCCCCGTAATTGAGCTTCCCCGGATTCGCCTTGAGATGCGCGACCAGCTCCTTGACGCTCTTGGCCGGCACGGAAGGATGCACGACGACGCAGCCAGGGACATCCACTACCTGGCTCACGGCAACCAGGTCTTTCAGCGGCCGGTAGGGGAACTTGACGTAGTAGACGGGATTGATCGCCATCGTGCCGATATTGCCGAGCAGGAAGTTGTAACCGTCGGGGCTCGCGCGGACGGCGATTTCCACCCCGATGTTGCCGGCGGCGCCACCGCGGTTGTCCACTACCACGCGCTGCTTGAGCAGCTCCTCCATCGCCGGCTGGATGATGCGGCCGACGGTATCCGACGCGCCGCCAGGAGCGAACGGCACGATCATGCGGATCGGGCGGCTCGGATAGTCGTCCTTCTGGGCAGCCTGCGCGGCCGGCAGCAGCCCGGCGAGCAGGAAGGAAAGCAGGAAGCGAGGGTTCATGGCGTTTTCCTCCAGTTATCGTTGGTTACTTCGCGGGTATCACGGGCAGCAGCAGGTGGGATGCCGTGCTGCCCCCGGTGTGTATCGTATTTTCGCCGACATTGTAATCCGCGCTGTAGTGCGTATAGGGCGCCGAGCCCGCGCCGTCGCGCGGCTGAATGTCGAGGCGCAGACGGTGCCCCTTGCGGAACACCATGCAGGTCGGCCAGATCTCCACATCGACGCGAACGGCGGCGCCTTTCTTGAGCCACTCCCGCCGATCGTGCGTGTGGTAGGGGCGATAGGGGCGGGACAGGCCGCGGTCGAGGCCACGGTGAGAGGCGCGCAGCCAGCCCTTGGCGACAGGGACCGGCTGTTGCTGCTGTCCGACCTCCCAGACGTCCTGCCCATCCGGGTCCAGGTTGCGCAGCGTGGCGAAGATGTCCATGTCGTCGGTGGTGCTCGATACCCACAGGGTTAGCACGACGGGCCCGGTGACCTCGAGATCCTGCTTGAAGGCCTCGGTCTCGAAGGAAACGCCCAGCCGCGGCAGGCTCCCCGGCAGCACCGTCGACGTCCACGAAGCCGACGCTATTCCCGCCTTGGACATGCCCGCGGCCGAATAGGTCACCGCAGCCTGTTTCTTCGGCGCCGTGGTCGAAAGCCTTCCTTCCGCGGGGTCGCGGCCGCGTGTCGCCAGCTTGCCGGGAACGAGATAAAAGCGCGTCCAGCGGGTGCGCTTGAGCGGCCACTCCTTCTCCTGCCGCCATTCGTATTGGTCCTTGCCGCCCTTGCGGATGAGGAGCTTGACCGGCGGCTCGTCCATCACTCCGTTCTTTTCGCCTTTCAGCCAGTAGTCGAAGAAGCGCAGCTGGTCGCGGCGGCCGTCCTCGCTGTAGAAAGGGTGGTAGTGCGTGCCGGCATGGATGCGCAGCTTCTTGTGGCGCGACGCGGCGCGCACGTAGCCCTCGGTGTTGCCGCGCAGGTGAAGACCCATGCCGCTCCAGTTCCCCGCGGTAAGCAGCGGCACCTCGATGCGGTTCCAGTCGGCGCGGCGCTGGTCGAACCAGCCCGTGTCGAGGTTGTGGCGCATGTACTGCCATAGCCAGTTGTTGGAGAACGCGTCCGGGTTGTGCTCCTGCGGCTTGCCGAACAGGTGGTGCGCCATGTGGTTGTTGAACCAGTTGCCGACGAAGCCGAGGCAGAAGATCCCGCCGTGGTAGGCGAGGTCGCGATACATGTCGGCGGCGCCTTCCCACGGAATGATCGCCTTGAGCGAAGGCGGCTGGAGTCCCGCGACCAGCCACTGGTTCATGGCGAAGTAGGAAATGCCGCTCAAACCCACACGCCCGCTGCACCACTTCTGCTTCGCTACCCATTCGATGCAGTCGTAGAAATCCACCGCCTCCTGGCGCGACCACGGGTCGAAGGTACCGGGAGACTTTCCGGAGCCGCGGGTGTCTATGCGGACGGCGGCGTAACCGCGCGGTATCCACCACAGTGGATTCACCGCCTCCCAGTTCATGTAGGGGTTGGCCTTCTCCTCCAGGTCCGGCGGCGGCACCCACAGCTTGTCCTTGCGGTAGCCGCCGATGTTCAGGATGGCGGGAAAGCGACCGGCGCCCTTGGGCCGGAAGATGTCG
>DATFVY010000011.1:0-2160 GCA_035259925.1 Burkholderiales bacterium | reverse complement strand
CTGGTCGCGCGGGGCTACGTGCTGGACACGCTGTCGATGGGCATGTCCGACGACTTCGAAGCCGCGATCGCCGAAGGCGCGACGATCGTGCGCATCGGCACTGCCATCTTTGGTGCCCGAAAGAAGTGACTCGTTTCTCGTTCCTCGTTACTGGTTTCGCAATGCTCCGGCGAGCGCCGGAAATCCGCCGGGATGCGGGACTGCTAACATAGGCGCGATGTTCAGACGAACAACGAGTAACGAGCAACGAGCCACTCCTTCATGAACGTAACATTCATCGGCGGCGGCAACATGGCGAGCGCCATGATCGGCGGGCTCGTGCGCAAGCGTTGGCCGCCCAGGGCAATCGAGGTAGTCGAGATCGAGGCCTCGGCACGCCGGCGCATCGCGCGCGCGCTCAAGGTAAAGGTCCACGCCGCGCTCGACGCCCGGGCGGTCAGGAACGGCTGCATCGTGCTCGCGGTGAAGCCGCAGCAGGCGCGCGAGGCCGCGCGCGCGCTCGGCCCGCTGCTGCGCTCGCAGCTCGTCATTACGATCGCAGCGGGCATCCGAATCAAGGACCTGTCGCGCTGGCTGGGCGGCTATGAGCGCATCGTCAGGGTCATGCCCAATACGCCCGCGCTGGCCCTCGCCGGAATCTCCGGGCTTTACGCGCATCCCGCCGTCGGCGCCCGCGAGCGCGCGGCGGCGCAAAAGATCCTCGGCGCGGTCGGAACCACGCTGTGGCTCGAGCGCGAGGAGGATCTCGACGCGATAACCGCCGTCTCGGGCAGCGGCCCCGCCTACGTGTTCTATTTCATCGAGGCGCTCGAGCAGGCGGCGCGCGAGCTGGGGTTCGCCCCCGATGCGGCGCGCCGGCTCGCGTTCGAGACCTTTTCCGGCGCCGTCAGGCTCATCGCGCAAACCCGGGAAGCTGCGGCGACGCTGCGCGAACGCGTCACTTCGAAGGGCGGCACCACCGAGCGCGCGCTCTCTTCCATGGACACGGATCGCGTCAAGGAAACGATCGCGCGGGCGGTCCGGGCAGCGGCCGCTCGCTCGCGCGAGCTGGGTGATGAGCTCGGCAAGGACTAGCAACGTGGAATGCGGAGTCAAGGCGTGTTGACCAATGCGCTTCTCTTCCTGGTCAACACCGTCTTCGGACTGTTCGTGGTGACGCTGCTGCTGCGCTTCTACCTGCAATGGGCGCGTGCGGCCTATCGCAACCCGCTCACGCAATTTCTCCAGGCCCTGACCGACTTCATGGTGAAGCCGGCGCGGCGCGTCATCCCGGGCCTGTGGGGACTCGACCTCGCCACGCTCACCCTCGCGTGGCTCCTGCAGATACTGGAGCTGCTGGTCGTGCTCCAGATCCAGGGCCGGGGGTTCGGCCCGACGGCCGCGGCGACGTTGCTCATGATGGCGTTGCTCGCGTTGGTGCTGCTGATCAAGATCTTTCTCTATATCATCATGGTGGCCGTGTTCGCGCAGGTCATTTGCTCCTGGTTTTCCCTTGCGGGCCCGATGGTCCCGGTGCTCGAAAGCATGACGCGGCCTTTCCTGCGGCCTTTCCAGCGCCGGATACCGCCGATCGGCAATGTCGACCTGTCGCCGCTGTTCCTGCTTGTGGTCATCCAGCTGCTGCTCATGCTGCCGGTCGCATGGCTGGAGGTATCGGTCGCGCGGCTGTTTTCGTGACCGGTGACCGCGGCTGGTTGCGCTACGACGCCCCGGGCGGGCGGCTCACGCTGACCCTGCACATCCAGCCGAATGCCAGGAAGAGCTCGATCGTCGGAGTGCACGGCGACGCGCTGAAGGTCAGAGTTGCCGCGCCAGCCGTGGACAACAAGGCCAACGCCGCGCTGATCGAATTCCTGGGCGAAACCCTAGGAGTGCCCCGCTCCGCGGTCAACATCCGGCAGGGTGCGACGAGCCGCCGCAAAATCATAGAAATCACCGGGGGCAGTGAGCTGGAGCAGAAAGCTTCCAGGCTGACGTGACGGTCGCCGTCAGTCGTCAGTCATCAGTCGTCACATCAGGATGATGTCGTACTGCTCCTGGTGGTACAGCGGCTCGACCTGCAGCGAGACGGGCTTGCCGATCGAGTCGGACAGGTGCGCCAGCGCCTGCGCTTCGTCTCCCGTCAGCAGATCGAAGACGGGCTGCGAGGCCATGATGCGG
>DATFVY010000010.1:0-5659 GCA_035259925.1 Burkholderiales bacterium | reverse complement strand
CCTGCGCTGCGGGCTTCAGCGTCCGGCCGTCTTCTTCCAGCAGGTAGATGACTCCGCCGCTGCCGCCTGCCGCCTCAAGCGCCTCCTCCAGCACCCGCTGCAGCAAGCGATCGAAGTTGTGCTCGGCCGATAGCGCCATGGAAATGTCGAGAAACTGGCGGATGGTGTCCCGCATCTGCCGCATCGCGCTCCCCAGCTCGGCGATCTCGACGATGCGGGTCTGCACCTTGAGCGGAGCGTCGAAGCGGAACAGGCGGATGGCGGCGGCGAAGGCCGTGAGCGCATCCAGGTTTGCGGCGATGCGGTGCGCGATCCACCACGTCAGCGGCGCCGCCAGCAGCACGATGAGCAGCGTGAGCCACAGGCTGCGCCGCAGGGTGGCGTTCGCTTCGGTGAGGAGCTCATCGAGCGGCACCGCGCTTGCCAGGGAATTGCCCAACCCGATTTGCGCCGTCTTGACCAGCCAGCGTCGTCCCTCCACCTCGATGGTGCGCAGCGTCCCCGGATCGGTGCTCACGGTCATCGCCATCACCGGGGAAAGCTCCGAGATCTTTGCCAGCGCGAGCGCGCCGCCCGCCGCCGGGGTGACGAGGCCCCCGGGGTCCGAGTAGGCGATGACATTGCCCTTCGGGTCGAATATCGCGAGCTGGGTGGAAGGCGTCGCGCGGGACCTGGCGAGAGCCGAGGAGATTCCTTCCAGGGTCAGGTCCGCGCCCACCACGGCACGGCCGTGTTCCGCCCGGCGCGCCAGGGTTTCACCAGCAACCCGGATCGTGAAGAAGACGTAGGGATCCGTCTGCACGAGTTCCGTATCCTTCAGCGCCGCCCTGTACCAGGGACGGCTGCGCGGATCGAAGTCGTAGTCCGCCGGCGTGGACTCCGAGATCGTATTCAAGGCGGAATCGAGCAGCACGAAGCGCCCCCGCGGGGCGCCGCCCCTGCGCTCGATGCTTTGCACCAGGAAGGCGGCGTGTCGCGGCGCGAGGAAGGTCTTTTTCGTTTCTTCATCCCGCAGCGGGCGCAGGAGAAAGAAATCACCGTTGAAATATCCCACGTAGACGGCGGACAGGCTTTCGTGGCGGATCAGCACCTCGGCGAGGCGGTCTACCTGCTGCATGCGTGCGCGGAAGCTCTCCGCCTCCATGAGCGGGCCGCGCGAAAGGAGATCCACCACGGTCGCTACCGGCGCCCGCAGCCGCTCGATGTCGCCGGCGCCGCGCCGCTCGATCTGCTCGAACAGATCCTCGGCCGAGGAAAGGACGATGCGTCGTCCCTGGTCGTAGTTGGTCCAGGCGATGACGCTGCACGCGACGAGCAGCAGCACGAGGAAAACGGTCGCGATGTGAACGCGGAGCGGGTGGCGGCGCCACAAGGCGAACAGCCCGCCGGGAGGAGAGGTTTCACCATCCATGTCTATTCCTTTCCATGGAACTTGCCGCGCCGCGGCTCGGCGCGGCGCGGGTCGGGCGTCAACCCGGCTTGGCGCCGGTGGCCTTGACGACGGGACCCCATTTCTCGACCTCGGACTTGAGGAGTGCCGCCGCCTGCTCGGGAGCGGAGTGGGCCGGGTCGAGACCCTGCGCGGCGAACTGCTTCGCGAGGTCCTCGCTGCTTGCGATGGCGCGCAGCGCCGCATTGAGCCGGGTCACGACCGTGCGCGGGGTTCTGGCGGGCGCCAGCACCATGTACCAGGTGCTGACCTCGTAGTCCTTCACCCCGGCCTCGATCATGGTGGGGAGCTGCGGCAGAAGGGGGGTGCGCTGCGCGCTGGTTACTGCCAGTGCCCGGATCTTCCCGGCGCTCATGTGGGGCAGGGCGGTGCTCACCGTCGCGACGACCAGCTCCACCCTGCCGGCGCCGAGGTCGGTCATTGCCTGCGCGAGACCCTTGTACGGCACGTGCGTCATGCGTATGCCCGTTGCGAGCTGCAGCCTCGCGCCCGCGAGATGCGACGAGCTGCCGGGGCCGCCGGAGCCGTAGATGATGCCGTCCGGGCGGCTGCGCGCGAGCGCGAGGAACTCGCCCACGCTCGCCGCCTTGATCGAGGGCGCGATGGCGAGCACGTTCGGCTGCCGGCCGACCAGCGAAACCGGCTGCAGGCTCTTCAGCGTGTCATACGGCAGTTTGGGGAAGAGCGTCGCGTTGATCGCCAGGCTGATGTTGTTGATCAACAGGGTGTAGCCGTCCGGCGCCGCCTTTGCGACGAGCTCGGTGCCGGTCGTGCCGCCCGTGCCCCCGCGGTTCTCGACCAGCACCGGCTGGCCGAGCGTTTCCTGCAGCGTGCCCGCCACCAGGCGGCCCACGATATCGTTGCCGCCCCCGGGGGGAAACGGGACGATGAAGCGGATTTCGCGACTGGGGTAGGAGGACTCGGCCGCGGGCGCGGAAGCACCGGCGAGAAGCGCCGGGAGGAGGAAAGCGGCCAGCGCGCTATGGCGCGTCCGCATGGCGGCTCACCGCCGTCGGGTTGTGGGCACCGTCAGCGGCTCTCCCACGACTTCAAGATCTTGTCGTACGTGCCGTCCTTCTGCATGCTGTCCACGGCGTCCTGCAATGCCTTGAGCGTGGAGGGTGCAGTGCGCGGGCTGCAGGCGAGATAGGAATCCTCTTCGCGTACCTGCAGCACCAGCTTCACACCGGGCACTTTGGCCTGGGTTGCCACCCGCTTCGCGTCGGCGACGCTCGTGATCCAGAGATCGATCTTCTGGGCTTCCTTGCGATTGAGCGTCAGGTTCGGGGGATTCCGCCTGTTGTCGCTTTCCTCGACGATATTGGTGACGCCCTGCTGCCTGAGGAATTCGATCTTGGCGTCGCGCTCCACGCCTCCTATGCGGTACGGCCGGGCATCCTTCAGCGAAGCGAGCGTGGGCTTGAAGCCGTCCAGGGCATAGAGGCCCCATTTGTTGTGCGCGATCGGGCCGACCCACTTGAATGCATTCTCGCGGTTCTCCAGCCGGGCCGTGGAATACAGGCAGGTTTCCTTGTCGGCCTGGGCTTTTTCGTAGGCCTTGTTCCAGGGCATGACCTCGATTTCGAGCTTCATCTTGGCGCGCCTGCCCATCTCCTGGACCACCTCGGTTCCCATGCCGGTCAGCTTCTTGTTCTCGGTGTAGTTGAGCGGCGGGTTTTCCTCCGTAAGCAGCTTGAGCGCCAGCGCCGGTGCCGGTGCCAGTGCAACGGCCAGGCAAGTCGCAGCGAGGTTCAGTACGCGCATGGTCCCTCCCAAGAACGATGATTCACATAAGGATGCCACAGTGGCCGCAATGACGGATAGCGCGCGTTGAACAGGGCTACAAACGTCCTTCCCAATGCGGTCCGGCTACATGTTCGGATAGTTGGGCCCGCCCCCGCCCTCCGGCGCAATCCACACGATGTTCTGCGTCGGGTCCTTGATGTCGCAGGTCTTGCAGTGGACGCAATTCTGCGCGTTGATCTGCAGCCGCGGGTTCTTTCCCTCGGCGTCGCGCACGATCTCGTAGACACCGGCCGGGCAATAGCGCTGCTCCGGCGCGTCGTATTTCTCGAGATTCACCTTGATCGGTATCGTCGCGTCCTTGAGGGTCAGATGGACCGGCTGGTTTTCCTCGTGGTTCGTGTTGGACACGAACACCGAGGACATGCGGTCGAAGGTCACGACGCCGTCCGGCTTCGGGTACTCGATCGGCTGCGCCTCGGCGCGCGACTTCAACGCTTCGTGATCGGCGTGCTGGTGATGCAGCGTCCAGGGCGCCCGGCCCCCGAACAGCACCTGGTCCACGCCCACCATGAGCGTGCCCGCCAGCAGCCCTTTGCTCATCCAGGGCTTGAAGTTGCGCGCGCGATGCAACTCGTCGTGCAGCCAGCTCGCGCGGAACGCTTCAGGGTAGGCGGTAAGCTCGACGTGCGAGCGTCCCGCTTTCAGCGCGGCGAAGGCCGCCTCCGCGGCGAGCATTCCCGATTTCATCGCGGCGTGGCTGCCCTTGATGCGCGAGGCGTTGAGGAACCCGGCGTCGTCGCCGATAAGGCAACCGCCGGGAAACACCAGCTTCGGCAGCGATTGGAGGCCTCCTGCGGAAATCGCCCGCGCTCCGTACGCGATGCGCTTGCCGCCCTCGAGGAAGGGGCGGATCGCGGGGTGGGTCTTGTAGCGCTGGAATTCCTGGTACGGGTCCAGGTAGGGGTTGCTGTAACCGAGCCCCACCACGAAGCCGATCGTGGCCTGGTTGTTCTCGAGATGATAGAAGAACGATCCGCCGTAGGTATCGTTGGCGAGCGGCCAGCCCGCGGTGTGGATCACCAGCCCCTGCTTGTGTTTCTCGGGCCGGATTTCCCACAGCTCCTTGAGCCCGATGCCATACACCTGCGGGTCGGCGCTCGCGCGCAGCGGGAAGCGGGCCTCAAGCTGGCGCCCGAGATGGCCGCGGCAGCCCTCGGCGAAGAACACGTACTTCGCGAGCAGCTCCATGCCGGGCTGGTAGTTGCCGGTGGGCTTGCCATCGCGCCCGATCCCCATGTCGCCGGTGGCCACGCCATGCACCGAGCCGTCTCCTGCGAACAGCACTTGAGCGGCGGCAAACCCGGCAAAGATCTCCACCCCCAGCCCCTCGGCCTGCTTGCCGAGCCAGCGGCAAACGTTGCCGAGGCTCACCACGTAGTTGCCGTGATTGCGGAAGCAGGCTGGCAGCGCGAAGCCCGGGACCTTCCACGCGGTTCTCCCGGTGAGAAAGATGAACCGGTCCTCGGTCACCGGGGCGTTGAGGGGCGCGTTCAGCTGTTTCCAGTCCGGGACAAGCTCGTTCAACGCGCGCGGGTCCATGACCGCGCCGGACAGGATGTGCGCGCCGACCTCCGAGCCCTTCTCCAGCACGCACACCCTGACTTCCTGCTGCTGCTCCGCGGCGAGCTGCTTCAGGCGTATCGCCGCGGCCAGTCCCGCCGGACCCGCGCCGACGACGACAACGTCGTACTCCATCACTTCGCGCTGAGCCATTGCGTCCTCAATCGGGGCTTTTCGACATTATAGGGGGCGTCACGGCCCCATGATTCCGGCTCGAGTGGGTCGTGGATCAGAATCGACCTGCCACCCATGAATCACGCTTTCGTGTTCAGCATCATGCGCGCCGCATTCACTCCACTGCGGACGGCAGATTCAAGGGTCCCGGGGTATTCGCTCGCCACGTAGTCGCCGGCGAGGTAGAAATTGCGCAAGGGCGTGCGCGCCTCCGGCCGCTTGAGGCCCGGCGTGCAGGCGAACGTGGCGCGCTTTTCGGCGATGACGCGATGCCACAGCGGCTCGGGCAGCAGGCCGAGCTGCTGCTGCAATTCCTGATGAACCAGACGGGCCAGCTCGTCCTGCGGGAGATCCTGGTGCGCGCCTTCCGCGCTGATGACCGCCCCGATCACGCCGCGCTGCTCCGAGAGCGTGCCGCGGTCGAAGGCCCACTGCAGAAGCGCGCTCTCGAATCCGAGCATCGGCACGGGCAGGCGATGCTCGCCGGGGTAGCACAGGTAGACGGAATAGATCGGCTGGTATTCGAGCCGTTCGACTGCTTCCGCGACCTCGGCGAGCGCCGAGATTCCGACCAGGAAAGCGCCGGCGTTGTGGGGCGGCAGGGCGCACACGATGTGGGTGAATGCGTGTTCACCGCTCGTGCTGCGTACCCGGAAGCCACCGTCCGAT
>DATFVY010000009.1:0-5024 GCA_035259925.1 Burkholderiales bacterium | reverse complement strand
GCGCCCATCCCCGGGAACATGTTGAACAGGATCTCGGGGAAGCCGAAGCGCGAGCCTTTCTCCGCGACGATCACATCGCTCGACAGCGCCGCCTCGAAGCCGCCGCCCAGGCATTCGCCCTGCACCAGCGATATCGTGCTGAGCGGCAGGTCATGCCCCACGTACTGGCGGTAGAGGACATCGATGCAGGCACGCCCGTAGCGCTGCAGGCCCTGGCGGTCCTGCCGGTCGATCAGCTGCTTGAACAGATCGAGGTCGCCGCCGAGGTTGAAGACGCCGGCCGTGGCCGATGCGAGAACGACGTACTCGATCGGGTGCTCCTCCCCGAAGCAGTCGATGCGCCCGCCGCTTGCCGATACAAATTCCTGGAACGAGCGTATGTCGGCGAGCAACGACGGGTTGAAGCAGGGTCGCGGATCCGGCGCCCAGACCGACCAGAGCGCGCGCGTTTCCCGGTCGAAATGCGCGCGCAGTTGCGGTGAAAACTCGAACCCGACACCCAGGTTATGAGGCTGGCTTACGGGTACTAGACGTGCTTCCAGTACAGCGGACGGAACATGCATTTCCATGGTTACTCTCCCCAGAGTTAAATGGAAAAAGGTTGAGCAGTTTTTAGGCTGCCCTCAGATTAATATTCATATCAGATTGAGAAAGCAAATCTAACATTTTGATAGATTTTCGATTTTTAGTTTAGAAACATGGATTAGCGGAATCAAGTGTGCGGCGCCCCACGTTGTAGTTGTTCCTCGACAAGTTGCCGCGGGCGCAACAACATTCGCGGAACCGGGGCCGTAGTGTTTGACGTAATCAGCGCAACCAGTTGATAATCTGGATTAAATAAAACGAGTAAGTCTTTGTGCTAATCCGTTTTTTCCGGATGGTCCTCCGTTTCCTCTATGGCGTCCGCATAGTGGGGGACCCGTCGCAGCTCAAGCTCGACCGCGTCCTGCTGGTTGCCAATCACGATTCCATTCTTGACGGCGCCTTGCTGGGGCTGTTCCTGCCGGGCGGCGTTACCGTTGCGGTCGCGGGCCACGGCCTGAAACACCCTCTGGTGCGGCTCGTCATGCGGGCCGTGCCCCACGTCGTGCTCGATCCGCGGAAACCGCTCGCCCTGAAGCGGCTGATCCGCCTCGTCGAGCGCGGCCAGCGGGTGCTGGTGTTTCCGCAGGGGCCGGCGACGCCCACGGGCGGCATGACGAAGGTCTACGACTCGGCGGCCGTGATCGCCGCCCGCTGCAACGCGCGGATCGTCCCGGTGCGGATCACGGGCACGCTCCACAGCCCGTTTGCCGCGGTGGGCGGGTTGTTTCCCAGGCGGCTCTTCCCGCAGGTGACCATCCGGATCATGCCGGGCCGGGTGCTGCCGGCGCTGCCGCAATCGCTGGGCCGGGCGCGGCGGCGGCGGCTCGCCGATGCGCTGCTCGAGATCATGCAGCACATGATGTATGCGTCGCAGCCGACGACGACGCTGTTCGAGGCCCTGCTCGACGCCGCGGCGCTGCACGGGCGCCGCACCCGCATACTGGAAGACACGCAGCGCCACCACTCCTACGGCGACCTGATCAAGGCCGGCCTCGCGCTGGGACGGCTCGGCGCCCGCCACGCTGACGAGAACGAGATCGTCGGCGTAATGATGCCCAACATCGCGACCACCGTCGCGCTGTTGCTGGGCCTGTCCGCCATGCGTCGCGTGCCGGCCATGCTCAACTACACTTCCGGCCCCGACGCGCTGCGCAGCGCCTGCATTGCGGCCGGCATCAAGACGCTCATCACGTCGCGCCGCTTCGTCGAGGTGGCGCGGCTCGGGGCTTCCGTCTCGGCGCTCAGCACCGTGCGCATCCTGTACCTGGAGGATCTGCGTGCGAAATTCACCGCTCTCGACAAGCTCTGGCTGCTGGGCTGGGCGCTGTGGCGGCCGCGCTCCGTGATCCGCGGGCGCGACCCGGAGGAGACCGCAGTAGTGCTCTTCACTTCAGGCTCCGAAGCCCGCCCGAAGGGCGTGGCGCTCTCCCACCGCGCGCTGCTCGCCAACATCGCGCAAATGGGCGCAGTCATCGATTACGGTCCCGACGACAAGTTCCTCGCCTCGCTACCCCTCTATCACGCCTACGCCCTGACGGCATGCGTGCTGCAGCCGCTGTTCTCGGGAACGCGCATTTACCTCTACACCACGCCGCTGCACTACAAGGAAATTCCCGAGCTGGCCTACACGCGCGGCTGCACCTACGTGTTCGGCACCAGCACCTTTCTCGGGCATTACGCGCGCCAGGCGCATTCCTACGATTTCCACAAGGTGCGGGTGGTCGTGTCGGGCGCAGAGAAGCTCAACCACGAGGTCGCGAACCTCTGGCTGCGCAAGTTCGGCTTGCGCATCATGGAGGGCTACGGCGCCACCGAGTGCTCCCCGGTGATCTCCCTCAATACGCCGCTGCGCTACAAGGCGGGCACCATCGGGAAGCTGCTGCCCGGCATCGATCACCATATCGTGCCGGTGCCGGGCATCGCGCGCGGCGGGGTGCTGCACGTGCGGGGTCCCAACGTCATGCGCGGCTACTACCTCTACAGTCGCCCGTGCGAGCTGCAGCCGCCGAGCTCCGAGGTGGGCGAGGGCTGGTACAACACCGGCGACATCGTCGAGCTCGACGAAGAGGGCTATGTCACGGTGCACGGCCGCATCAAGCGCTTCGCGAAGATCGCGGGCGAGATGATCTCGCTCGAGGTCGTCGAGCACCTCGCCAGCCAGGCTTCGCCGGGGCACCAGCACGCGGCGACGCTGGAACTCGCCTCGCAGACCGGCGAGAGCACCGTGCTCTTCACCACCGATCCGAAGCTCGACCGCATCTCGCTGCAGAAGGCGGCGCGCGAGCTCGGGGCGCAGGACCTCGCGGTGGCGCGGCGTGTCGTGCACGTCGCCACGCTGCCGATGCTCGGCAGCGGGAAGACGGACTACGTAAGGCTCAGGTCGTTGACCGAGGTCGCCGCCGCGCGCTAGCAGTGTCCTGCGCAGTGCCCGCCGGCGTTTCCGCCGGGTGTATCATGGCCCTGTCACCGTGGCGCGCGACCGCCGCGGCCCCGCACCACCATCCACAGGAGGCGTCATGGCCAAAAGCTCGGGCAGCAGTGTCTACCGCGTAACCGAACTCGTCGGGACCAGCAGGAATTCGTGGGAAGAGGCCGCCCGCAACGCCGTGCAGGCCGCGGCGAGCTCGCTGCGCGACCTGCGGGTCGCCGAAGTGACGAAGATGGACATGCATATCGAGGACGGCAAGGTCGTCACCTTCCGCACGCGGGTGAGCCTGTCCTTCAAATACGAGCGTTGAGACCGACGCTGTCGCGCGGCTCAACCGCGCGCGTTGGAGCGGACGAAGTAGCCGCCGTTCAACGCGCGCATCGGCGCTTGGCCGCCTAGTCCGGCAGGGCAGGCAGCACGCGCAGGTAGGCGACCACCGCCGCGAGGTCTTCGGGCGTGAGCTTGCTGGTGGTGTTGTTGACCACCTCGGCCATGGTCTCGGACGGGAAGTCGCCGTCCGGGGTGATCCCCGCCACCAGGAACTGCTGCAAGTCCCTGTCGCTCCACTTCTTGAGCCCGGTCGGCGTCAGGTTCGGCACATCCTTGCCCTCCACCTTGCCGCCGGCGAGATAGCGGCTGCTCTTCGGCCCGCCCAGGAAATTGCGCGGCGTATGGCATTCGCCGCAGTGGCCGAGCGCCTGCACGAGGTAGGCGCCGCGATTGACGGCCTCCGTGGCGCCAGGGATGCTGGTGAACGCCCCCGGGGTGAAGTAGAGCCACTTCCAGATCGTGACGAGAAAGCGCCAGCGGTAGAAGAACCCGAGCTGGTGCGGGCGGCTCGGCTGGCTGCTCGGCGGCAGCGATTGCAGGTACGCCCACAGGTCGCGCAGGTCGCTCTCGCGCATCTTCGTGAACGACGTGTAGGGAAACGCGGGAAAGTAGTTCGCGCCGTCCGGCCGCCGCCCGTGGCGCATCGCGCGGATGAAATCCTCCTCCTTCCACTTGCCGAGCCCGGCCTTGGGATCGGGCGTGATGTTCGGGCCGTAGAAAGTGCCGAAAGGCGTCTTCAGCTCGCGGCCGCCGGCATAGCGGACGGCCTTGTCCTTGGCCTCGGTGTGACAGCCCAGGCAGCCGCTGGCATTGGCCAGGTATTCACCGCGCTTCGCGTTGCCCGGCTGCTGCGCCGCCGCCGGCGCGGTGCAGACCATCAGAACCAGAAATGCAACTGCCGATGAACGCCGATGAACGCCGATATCTTTCTTCAATCGCAACTCCTGTGGCTGCTTGAGTATTTCAACGATATTGTAACGGCATGGGCCTGATCGACAGCGCGGACGCCGTTTCCCACGGGTTTGACCCATCGGCGTTGATCGGCGTTCATCGGCGTCGCTTCTGCAACCCGCAAAAAACGAAAAACCCCGCCGCAGCGGGGTTTTTCGCCAGGCGATGTTCCGGTTACTTGTTGCGGAATTGCTCGTGACAGCCGCCGCAGTTCTTGGCGACCGCACCGAACGGCCCTTTGACGGCTTCGAGATCGCCTTTTTTCGCCGCCGCGACCAGGGCAGCGGTGTCGGCTGTGAAACGATCCAGCGCCGCCTTGGACTTCGCGGGCTCGGACCAGATTTCCGGCTTGGCCCTCGTCTCCGCGCCCTTGTCCGACCCGGCCTGGAAGGCATCCGGCAGCATATTGGCGGTCTGCTGGATCACGCCCGCGTACCACGCGAACAGCTGGGCGTCGTACGGCTGCTGGCCCTTCACCATCGCGGCCATCGGCCGCATGTTCCAGGCCTGCACGTTCATGACTGCTTTACGATACTTGATCACGTCTTCGGGCTTGGCCTGCGCCATGGCGTTCAGCGCGTAACCCGCGCCGGCCCCCATGGTCAGCGCAAGACAGGCCCCAACTAGCTTCTTGTGCATGCAAATCTCCTCAGAAGTTGGCTTGCCAACGATCATGCAACGGCGTCCCGCCGCATGTAACTGCCTTAACAGTCCCCGGCAGCGCTCTATT
>DATFVY010000008.1:0-4594 GCA_035259925.1 Burkholderiales bacterium | reverse complement strand
GTGCCAGCAGTTTCAGCAGCAGCTCGTTGAGATAGAAGCCGCAGATCAACGCCTGCCCCCTGAGCGGACTGTAGCGGCCGCGCCATTCCGCGCGGATGAGGGTGCGCAGCTCGCCGCGCCCGGCCCACGACAGAACGAGCGGCTGGAACGGAAGCAGCATGCCTCGCAGCGCCGATCTCGGCCGCCGCGCACCGCGCGCCATCAGCGCGATCCTGCCGTAATCGCGGCTGTACGCCTGCACGAGCATGCTGGTCTCGCGATAAGGGTGCGTATGCAGGACGAATGCGGCTTGGCCGTCCTGCCGCGCTTTTTCCGCAGCCACGCTCATGCCGGCCGGCCTTTCATTCCTCCTCACCCAGGCGCTTCAGCGCCGCCGCGCCGTCCGCCCAGCCTCTCCTGACCTTGACCCACACCTCGAGAAACACCTTCCCGCCGAACAACGCTTCCATGTCCCGGCGCGCCCGGCTGGCGATGGTCTTGAGCATCTTGCCTCCCTTGCCGATCACGATCGGCTTCTGCCCTTCCTTGTCCACCACGATGGACGCATGGATCCGGCGCATCGCGCCTTCCTGCTTGAAGCGGTCGATCTCGACCATCGCCGCATACGGCAGCTCGTCGCCAAGCAGACGTATGACCTTTTCCCTGAGCAGCTCGCCGGCGAGCACCCGTTCGTGGACCGTGGTGATGTCGTCCACATCATGCTGGGGAGCCCCCTCCGGCAGCAGGGTGGTCAGCGCGTCGAGCAGGTCGCCGGTCTGCCACCCCCGGGTCGCCGACACCGGGACGATCGCCGCGAACTCGCGCGCGCCGGACAGCCGGGCGATGAAGGGAAGAAGGCGCTTGCGGTCCTTGATGACGTCGGTCTTGTTGATGGCAAGAACGACCGGCATTTCCGCCGGCAACAGCCGGCCCACGGTCTCGTCGCGCCCGTCGAAGCGCAGCGCCTCCACGACCCATAATGCGGCATCCACGCTTTCCAGGCCTGCGGCAACGCTGCGGTTCATCGCGCGGTTCAGGGGCGATTGGTGCTCGGTCTGGTAGCCCGGCGTATCGACGAATACGATCTGCGCCGCCCCATGCGTGACGATGCCGGTCATGCGCCGGCGCGTGGTCTGGGGCTTGCTGGAGGTGATGCTGACCTTCGCTCCGACCAGGCAGTTGAGGAGCGTGGACTTGCCGACGTTGGGGCGCCCGACGATCGCGACGCGTCCCGCCCGGTGCGCGGGGGCCGCGTCAGGCGCGCGTTGCGAGCTCATACGCCTGGCGCGCAGCCTCCTGCTCGGCGCTGCGGCGGCTGGCGCCCTCTCCCCGCGAGCGTATGTTGAGCTCGGGAATCACGCATTCGACCTGGAACTGCTGCTCGTGCGCCTCGCCCCGCGTGCCGATCACCGCATACTGCGGCAGCGCGAGCCGACGTGCCTGCAGGTACTCCTGCAGCATCGTCTTGGGATCCTTGCCTGAAACCGCCGGGTCGATGGCGTCGAGCGCCTCTCCCAGCAACATGCGCACCACCCGGCGCGCCGCCTCGAAGCCGCCATCCAGGAACGCGGCGCCCACGACCGCTTCGACCGCGTCGGCCAGCATGGACGGCCGCCGCGCCCCGCCGCTCTTCTGCTCTCCCTCTCCCAGCAGCAGCCGCTCTCCCAGGGCAAACTGCTGGGCGCTGGCGGCGAGCGATTGCTGGTTGACGAGGTGCGCCCGGAGTCGCGACAGCTCGCCCTCCGGAAGCCGAGGGAACTTGTGGTAGAGCTCGAGCGCCACCACGCAGTTGAGGACGCTGTCGCCGAGGTACTCGAGGCGCTCGTTATGGGACGCGCCGTAGCTGCGATGGGTCAGCGCGCGGCGCAGCAGCTCCGCGTCGGCAAACCGATGACCGATACTGAGGCCGAAATCCGCTGGCTCCATCAACCGGCCGGCCGCCGCAGCCCCGGCCTACTTCGCGGCGGAAGTCGGGGTGAAATCCATGCAGACACGGATATTGAAGACGAGTGGAACGCACTGCGAGTACTCGGCGCTGAGCACCACCCGGTCGCCTTCCTTGGTGATCTGGATGTCTTTTCCGCTGATCGCGTTGATGTTCTCGATCGCGGAGCGCCGCTGAAACAGGTCCTCGACGACGCGCCGCACGCCCTGGCGCCCTTCCGGATCATTGGCAATGGCCTTGAACTGGGCCTGGATCGTCAGGAACTCCATGTACGGCGGCAAGAGCTTGAAAGCGACCAGGGCGACGACGATGGCAATGACCGCCCATACCAGGAAACCCGACAACGTAACGCCCCGCTGTTTGCGCATGACCCACCCTCTCAGTCGATGAACTGCCCTATTCGCTTCAGGTTGTCGAAGTTCCACCAGATGAGAAAAGCCTTGCCTACGATGTTGGCATCGGGCACGAATCCCCAGTAGCGGCTGTCGCTGCTGCTGTCCCTGTTGTCTCCCATGAGAAAATAGTGGCCGGCCGGGACAGTGCAATCGAAGCCCGCCTCATTGTAGGCGCAATTTTCGCGGAAAGGAAACGATCGAACGCCGCCCTGGTGCACGGGGGGCACTTCCGGCTGGATCAGTATCGCGTGTGCGTGCCCCCCCAGAAGTTCGGTCAGCCGCTCCGTTGTAACGTGGCTCATGCCGGATTCGACGTAGCTGAACGGACCGTTCGGTGTCGCCCTGATCTCCTTGTCATTGATCCAGAGCCGCTTGTTGCGATACAGGACCCGGTCGCCGGGCAGGCCGACGACGCGCTTGATGTAATCGAGCGAAGGGTTCTCGGGATAGCGGAACACCATCACTTCGCCGTGCTGCGGCTGTCCCACGTCGGCGATCTTGACATTCACGATCGGCAGGCGGATGCCGTAGGTGAACTTGTTCACCAGTATGAAATCGCCCACCAGCAGCGTGGGAAGCATCGATCCCGACGGGATCTTGAACGGCTCGACCAGGAACGAGCGCAGCAGGAACACCACCAGGATGACCGGGAAAAAGCTCTTGGGATACTCCACCCACCACGGCTCGGGCCGGTCTTCGCGGCGCCCGTGGCGCAGCCAGAGGTGATCCACCAGCCACACCGCGCCGGTCGCGACCAGCAGAAGAAAGAGAATCAGCGCGAAATTCATTTCTCGACCTGGAGGATGGCGCGAAACGCTTCCTGGGGAATTTCCACGCTGCCCACCTGCTTCATCCGCTTCTTTCCCGCCTTCTGCTTTTCCAGGAGCTTGCGCTTGCGCGTGATGTCGCCGCCGTAGCACTTGGCGAGCACGTTCTTTCTCATCGCCTTCACCGTCTCGCGCGCAATGATGTGCGAGCCGATGGCCGCCTGCACCGCGACATCGAACATCTGCCGCGGGATGAGCTCGCGCATCTTCACCGCCAGATCGCGCCCGCGGTGCTGCGAGTTTTCACGGTGGATGATCAGCGACAGCGCATCCACCCGCTCGCCGTTGATCAGGATGTCAAGGCGGACGAGGTCACCCGCGCGGTACTCGAGAAACTCGTAATCGAGCGACGCATACCCGCGCGAGACCGATTTCAGCTTGTCGAAGAAATCCATGACCACTTCGCTGAGCGGCAGCTCGTAGGTCAGCAGCGCCTGCCGTCCGACGTATTGCAGATCGCGCTGTGCGCCGCGCTTCTGGTTGCACAGGGTAATGACGGGACCGACGTAGTCGTGCGGCACCAGGATCGAAGCCGTGATGATGGGCTCACGTATCTCGACGATGCTGCCCGGGTCGGGCAGCCGGGATGGATTCTCGATCTCGGAGAGCGTCCCATCGCGGGTCAGAACCTGGTAGACCACGGTGGGCGCCGTGGTGATCAGGTTCATCGCGTATTCGCGCTCGAGGCGCTCCTGCACGATGTCGAGATGCAGCAGCCCGAGAAAACCGCAGCGGAAGCCGAAACCCAGTGCCTGCGACGACTCGGGCTCGAAGCGCAGCGAGGAATCGTTGAGGTGCAGCTTTTCCAGCGCCTCGCGCAGCGCACCGTACTCGCCCGGGTCCACCGGATAGAGACCGGCGAAAACCTGCGGCTTGATCTCCTTGAATCCGGGCAGCGGCTGCGTGGCCGGGCGCGCTGCCAGGGTCAGGGTGTCGCCCACGCGCGCGGCCTGGATTTCCTTGATGCCGGCGGTGACGAAACCCACTTCACCAGCCCCGAGCTGGTCCTTGTTCCGGCCCTTGGGCGTGAACACCCCCACCTGCTCGCACAGGTAGGACGCGCCGGTGGACATCAGCAGGATCTTGTCCTTGGGCCTGAGCTGCCCGTCTACCACCCGCACCAGCATGACCACCCCGACGTAGTTGTCGAACCAGGAATCGATGATCAGGGCCTTCAGCGGCCCGGCGGGATCTCCGGCAGGCGGCGGTATCCGCGCGATCACGCACTCGAGGATATCGACGACACCGTCACCGGTCTTGGCGCTGACCCGCAGCGCGTCTTTCGCCGGTATGCCGATGATATCCTCGATTTCGCCGATCACGCGCTCCGGGTCGGCCTGGGGCAGGTCCATCTTGTTGAGGACCGGGATCACCTCCACGCCCTGCTCCGTGGCCGTGTAGCAATTGGCCACCGTCTGGGCCTCGACGCCCTGTGAAGCGTCCACGAC
>DATFVY010000007.1:0-2567 GCA_035259925.1 Burkholderiales bacterium | reverse complement strand
CGAATCACGCAATCCCGCAGTGTCGATAACGTGAGCTGGAACGCCGTCCAGGTTGATGCTCTGGCGCACCGCGTCGCGCGTCGTGCCGGGGATTTCCGTGACGATCGCGAGGTCCTCGCCGGCGAGCTGGTTGAGGAGGCTTGACTTGCCCACGTTAGGTTGCCCGGCCAGCACGATGTGCATGCCCTCGCGCAGCAGGCTCCCCTGGCGGGAGGCCAAGAGCACCTCTTCCAGTTTCGCCCGCAGGCGCGATAGGCGCCCCTCGCCGTCGCCGCGCTGGATGAAATCGATCTCCTCATCCGGAAAGTCCAGAGAGGCTTCCACCAGCGTGCGCAACTCGATCAGCCCGCGCACCAGCTCATCGACACGCTCCGAGAACACGCCCCGCAGCGAGCGCAATGCTCCGCGCGCTGCCGCTGCCGTCGCGGCGTCGATGAGGTCCGCGACGCTCTCCGCCTGCGCCAAGTCGAGCTTGTCATTCAGGTAGGCGCGCCGGGTGAATTCCCCGGGCTGCGCCGCGCGCGCGCCCAACTCGAAGCACCGCTCGAGCAGCAGTTGAAGCACGACCGGGCCGCCGTGGGCCTGCAGTTCGAGGACGTCCTGTCCGGTATAGGACTGCGGTGCGGGAAAGAAGAGGGCGATGCCCTGGTCGATGATCCCGCCGCGGGCATCGATGAAATCCCGCACGGCGGCGCGGCGTGGAGGAAGCGGCCCGCCAGCGACGCCCGCGATGAGCGCTTGCAGGCGCGGCCCGGAAACTCTCACCACGCCAATGCCGCCGCGGCCTGGAGCCGTGGCGATGGCAGCGATGGTGTCTTCGTCGTTCATCGAGCTGCTTGACCTACGCGATAGCGCCGCAGCCCGGCAGGGGCGACCTCAACTCTTGCGGGCGGCCGCGGCTTCGCGTTCCAGCACGCGCGTGATGCGCCATTGCTGCGCGATCGAAAGGATGTTGTTGATGAGCCAGTACAGCACCAGGCCGGCTGGAAAAAAGAAGAAGAAAATGCTGAACACGATCGGCATGATCTTCATCACCTTCGCTTGCACCGGATCCGGTGGCTCCGGGTTGAGCAGTGTCTGCACCCACATCGTGACCGCCATCAGGATCGGCAGTATGAACCACGGATCCGGCGCGGCGAGGTCGTCGATCCACAGCATGAAGGGCGCGTGGCGCAGCTCGACGCTGGCCAGCAAAACCCAATAAAGTGCAATAAAAACAGGTATTTGCACCAATATCGGCATGCAGCCGCCGAGCGGGTTGATCTTCTCGGTTTTGTAGAGCTCCATCATCGCCTGCTGCATGCGCTGGCGGTCGTCGCCGTACTGATCCTTGAGTTTCTGCAGCTTGGGCGCCAGGACGCGCATCTTGGCCATCGAGCGATAGCTGGCCGCCGACAGCGGATAGAACAGGGCCTTGATGATCACCGTGAGGATGATGATCGCGACGCCCCAGTTGCCCACCCACTGGTAGAGCCACTCCAGCACCCAGAACAGCGGCACGGCGATCACCGTCAGCCAGCCATAGTCGATAGTGAGATCCAGACCGGGCGCGATCTTCGAAAGTTTTTCCTGCTCTTCCGGCCCGACGTAGAGGGGCACGCTCACCGCGCCTTGGGCGCCCGGGGCGACCGCTCCCGCTGGCACGATTACGCCGGCGGAGTAGAGGCTGTCATCCAGCTTGCGCGTGTAGAACTCCCGCGGCGTCCCGTTCTTCGGTAGCCAGGCGCTGAAAAAATAATGCTGGAGTATCGCGATCCAACCGTCGTCGCTGTTCTTGGGGTAGGGCGTCTTGGCCTTGGTGATGTCCTCGAAAGTGACCTTCTGGAATTTCTCTTTCTCGGTATACACCGCGATGCCGGTGAACGTCGGCAACATTGCGGAGTCGCCCGCCGGTGGGTTGCCGTCCCGCACCAGCTGGAAGTAGGCGTACGGCTGGAGCGGCTTCGCGCCCTGGTTGACGAGCTCGAAGCCCACGTCGACCAGGTAGCTGTTGCGGCGGAACCGGTAGGTCTTCACGACCTGCGCGCCGCCTGCCGCCGGTGCGGTCAGGCGTACCTCCACCGTGTCCTGCCCCTCGGCCAGGTCATGCTTTTCGGCGGACGCCGCATACAGGGTGCGATGATTGGGCAGGCCGTCTCCAATGAGCCCGGACTGCGCGACATAGGTGCGCTCCGGGGAGACTTCCAGGAGCACGAAATCCTTTTTCTTGTCGAGCGTATCGCGGTGCTTCTTGAACCGCACATAGCGCAGGTCGCCGCCTTCCCGGCTGATGCGCGCGACGAGGAGGTCGGTCTCGACCTCGATCAGGGCGCCCCCTTGAACCGGGGCAGCGCGCTGCGGCTGCGAGACAGGGGGAGCAGGGGCGAGCTTCTGGCTCGGGACCGGCACGTCCGCCGCGCTGGCCGGCGCGCCCTTGGTAGCCTTGTCCTTGTCCTTGTCCTTCTCCTTGTCCACGACGCCTGCCGGCGGCTTCGACGGCTGCTGCTCACGCTGCCAGGCATCGAGCAGCATGAACACCGAGAAAGCGAAGACGAAGAAGAGGATCAGGCGTTGCGAATCCATGGGCG
>DATFVY010000006.1:0-2351 GCA_035259925.1 Burkholderiales bacterium | reverse complement strand
GACTATATGGGCATGCTGGCGACCGTCATGAACGCCCTGGCTCTGCAGGACGCGATGCGGCGGGTGGGCCTGGTGAGCCGGGTCCAGTCCGCGCTCAACATCGAGCAGGTCGTGGAGCCGTACATCCGGGGCAAGGCCATGCGCTACCTGGAGGAGGGCAAGGTCGTCATCTTTGCCGCCGGCACGGGCAATCCTTTCTTCACCACCGACACGGCGGCGGCGCTGCGGGGCATGGAGATGAACGTGGACCTGGTGCTCAAGGCGACGAAGGTGGACGGCGTGTACACCGACGATCCGAAGGCCCATCCCGATGCCATGCGCTACAAGCGGCTCACCTTCGACGAGGCCATCATCAAGAACCTGAAGGTGATGGATGCCACGGCGTTGACCCTGTGCCGCGACCAGAAGCTGCCGATCAACGTTTTCAGCATTTTCAAGCCCGCCGCGCTGAAGCGCGTGGTGCTGGGCGAGGACGAAGGGACGTTCCTGCAGAACCAGTTTGCGTGATTGACGGGAGGCTCGCCATGATTGCCGACGTCAAGAAGAACGCCGAGCAGAAGATGAAGAAGACCGTGGAGACGCTCAAGGCGGACCTGGCGAAGGTCCGCACCGGCCGCGCCCACGCCGGCATCCTCGACCACGTCGTGGTCGACTACTACGGAACGCCGACGCCCATACCCCAGGTGGCCAACGTGACGCTGCTCGACGCGCGTACCATCGGCGTCAGCCCCTGGGAGAAGAAGATGGCGCCGGCGATCGAGAAAGCCATACGCGACGCGGACCTCGGCCTGAATCCCGCCACCATGGGAGAGACGGTGAGGGTCCCGATGCCGGCCCTGACCGAGGAGCGCCGCAAGGAGCTGACCAAGGTCGTGCGCCACGAGGGCGAGAACGCGCGTGTCGCCGTGCGCAACGTGCGGCGCGACGCCATTCATCATCTGAAGGACCTGCTGAAGCAGAAGAAAGTCGCGGAGGACGAGGAGCGCAGGGCGCAGGACGAGGTGCAGAAGCTCACCGACCGCTCGATCGCCGAGATCGACAAGCTGCTGCAGCAGAAAGAAGCCGACCTGATGGCGGTGTGATGACGGACTTCACGAGTTCGACCCAGGAAATCCCGGAAGCGCAGCGCATCCCGCGCCACATAGCCATCATCATGGATGGCAATGGCCGGTGGGCGAAGCAGCGCTTCCTGCCGCGGGTGGCCGGCCACAGACGCGGCGTGGAGGCCGTGCGCACCACCGTGCGCACGTGCGCCGAGCGCGGCGTCCACTACCTCACGCTCTTCGCGTTCAGCAGCGAGAACTGGCGCCGCCCCGCCGAGGAAGTCTCCTTTCTCATGCAGCTCTTCGTGATGGCGCTGGAGCAGGAGGTGGGCAAGCTCCACGAGAACGGCGTGCGCTTCAAGGTGATCGGCGACCTGTCCCGCTTCGAGCCCAAGCTCAGGCGGCTGGTGGAAGAGGCCGAGACGCTGACGGCGCGCAACAAGCGGCTGACGCTCACCATTGCGGCCAACTACGGCGGGCGCTGGGACGTGCTGCAGGCGACGAACCGCATGCTCAAGGAGCGCCCCGCAACGGCGGCGGGCTTCGGCGAGCGCGATCTCGCGCCGTATTTTGCGATGAGCTACGCGCCGGAGCCGGACCTGTTCATCAGGACCGGGGGCGAGCAACGTATCAGCAACTTCGTGTTGTGGCAGCTCGCGTACACGGAGCTGTATTTCACGGATACGCTGTGGCCCGATTTCGACGCGGCCTCGCTTGACCGGGCCATCGTTTCCTATCAGCAACGCGAGCGCCGCTTCGGTCGCACCAGCGACCAACTTCCAGCCGGCTCTGCGCTGGCCGATTACTCCGTCGGGAACACCCCCTCCGCCGGCAAATAGTCGCGGCCGGTGTCTATCATGTTCAACACGCGGCTCACCACTGCGCTCGTGCTGCTGGCGGGCTGCATCGGCGCGCTGTTCCTGCTGCCGGCCTGGTTGTGGGCCGTCTTGCTGCTGGTCGTGCTGGCCGTGGCGGCCTGGGAATGGGGAGTGCTGGCCGGGTTTGGAAACGCGCTGCGCCTTGGATACGTTCTCATCGTCGCGAGCTCGGCGGCGGCAATCGGATTGGCCACTGCGGCCGGCATCGGACGCTCGGGGTCGGTGGAGACCGTGATCTACGGCGCGAGCTGCGCGTTCTGGCTGCTGGTCGTGCTGCCGTGGCTCGCCATGGGCGGTCGGGTACAGTCCCCGTACGTGCGGGGGCTCGCCGGCTGGGCGGTCCTCGTGCCCGCCTGGCTGGCGCTGTTGCGCCTGCAGGCGCAGCCCGCGGTCCTGCTCGCCCTGCTGGGCATCGTATGGGTAGCGGACA
>DATFVY010000005.1:0-7883 GCA_035259925.1 Burkholderiales bacterium | reverse complement strand
ACGCCGCGGCCGGAGAGCTCGGCCGTGCGCGCCCATGTGCCGGGGGCGTTCTGGGCATTCGCCAACTCCTGGCGCGACGTCTTCCACACCGGCGTCTGCGACCACGCGATCAAGGAGCTCACCCGCCTCTACGTCTCCCGCTCCGTGACCTGCGAATTTTGCGGCAACCAGCGCTCGATCAAGGCGGCCGAGCGCGGCACCGTCAACGAGGCCAAGGTGGACGACCTGATGAACTTCGAGAAATCCTCGAAGTACAGCGAGCGCGAGAAGGCCGCCCTCGCCTATGCGGAGGCCATCACCTGGCGGCTGGATACCGACGACAAATTCTGGGGCCGGATGCACCAGCACTTCAGCGAGGCGGAGCTGGTGGAGCTGGGTTGCTTCGTCGCGCTCACGATGGGGCAACAGAGCTGGTTGCGCCTGCTCAACATCGAGCACCACGAGGTCATGGCGGGTACTGCGGCCTCGATGGCGCCAGGCTTCGAGACGGCGGAAGCCCTGGCCAGGGCCAAGGCTGCTCCGGATTACTGGGCGAAGAAGGACAAAGCGGCGAAGAAGAAGAGCGCTGCGTAGCCCGTCGACCCTGCTTGCCTGCCGCCGCCGCTAGGCGGCGAAGTTGAACCAGCCGGTGATGATGTACTTGTGCTCCGACGGAGACACAACGCCGACGTGCGTGTGCGTGAAATCCGGCGGCCAGATCAGCGTGCGGCCCTTGCGCGCGTCGAAGGTCCGATCCTGGTAGACGAACCGCGTTCCGCCGGCATCGGTCACGTCGTTCAGAAAGGTCATCCACACCAGCACCCGCGTGGCGGTGGCGGAGTTCATGCGCTCGAAATGCTCGCTCTTGAACCCGCCGCCGGGCCGGTAGTGCTGGATCAGCGGTGACTCCGTCACCCGGAACGCCACCTTGTTCAGGTGGGGGAAGCGCCGCAGGTACTCCTGCGTGCAGCGCAGCAGCTCCCTGATGTAGGACGGCACTCCGTACTCGTTCTGCAGCGCCTCGGGAATGTCGCCTACGCGAACGTCGAACGAATCCTTCTTGCTGACGTCGACGGCTGCGTCGTCCTTTCCCCCGAGGTACAGGCGCCCGGCCTTGGCGAGCCCCTGGCGGTCGCAAGCGCGATGCAGCTCGATCAGGCGATCGCAGATTTGCGGCTCGATCGAGAAGTCGCCGATGAATTGCATGGAAAAATACTACTCCTTGGGAAACAGCCGGGGGCTTACGGCCTGTTCGTCACAGGTTGACCGTTCCCGAGGGATGCCGCAGCCACGTGCGGCACGCGCGAAGCGCGCACAACCACGTGGCCTTCGAACATGCGGCGCTGGGTGCGATAGAAAGCGCCCTGCTCCGCGTGCCACTGGCCTTCCAGCTTGCGCACGCTCGCCGCGGCCGTGAGCACGCCGGACGGCATGCCGATGCGTATCTCGGCTTCGGGGTTGCCCGCCGGGCGGGCAAGTTCGTTGACCAGGGTACCCTCTATCCGCGCCGCGACCGCGAGGCATAGCGTGCAGGTCAACGGCAGCGCACGGTGCGGCTGGCCGTTCGACATCATGCGCGCGGTGAGATCCACTCCTGTCGCCTCGATACGGTCGCCGGTCAGGGTTTTCGCGTCCTGCGGCGCCGACACGAATCCCACGAACGGTACCGCGGCGCGCCGGGCCGCTTCCTCCGGCGACTTCGTCACGCCCATCGCGACCGAGGCCGCGACGCGTACCGCAGCGAGTTTCTTCAGCAGTTCGATGTTTGCATCAATCTCATCCGGCAACTCCGTTCCCTTGATGCCGAGGTCGCGCGCCCGCACGAACACGCAGGCATTCGCCGCATCCACCATCGAGACGCGAATCTTGCCCACACCCACCACGTCCAGCGTGTCCGCGACGTTGCCCGTGGGCAGGAGCTTGCCGGTGGTTGCGCCGCCGGGCTCGCGGAACTCGAGCTTGACCGGCGCTCCGGTCCCCGCGACGCCGGGTATGGCGAGATCGCCGTCGACCGCTGCCATGCCGTAGTCCAGCGGAAAACGCGACCAGATGATCTTCTTCGTATTGGTATTGTGAACGCGTACCAGCGCTTCCTGACCGTTCGCCTCGACCAACCCTTCGTCCACCGCAAACGGCCCCATCGCCGCCGACATGTTGCCGCAATTCGCGCCGTATTCGACCTTGGCCTCCTTCACCTGCACCTGGGCGAAGGTGTAGTCGATGTCGGCATCGTCCCGCGTCGAGGGGCCGATCACGCACACCTTGGAAAGCGAAGACACGCCGCCGCCCATGCCGTCGAGCTGGCGGCCGTAGGGGTCGGGGCTGCCGATCGCCGCGAGAAATATCTCGTCCCACTGCGCGCGGTCGGCGGGCAGATCCTTGGCGTGAAACACGACGGCATTGCTGGTGCCGCCGCGCATGAATACCGCGGGAATCCTCAATTGCTTCATGGGTAGCTCCGCTGCTGTGGGTCGGTCTCGGGTATTCTAATGGACACGACATCACAGATAACCGAGGAGATACCACCCCATGGACTACGCGCGCCGCGCCGCTTTCGCGGCGGTGCTCGCCCTCGCCGGCTACTGACCGCTGACGGCTGACAGCTTTCCTGTGTATCTCGCGAAGATCATCTCGGGCGGCCAGACCGGCGTGGACCGCGGCGCGCTCGACGCCGCGCTCGACGCGGGTTTCCCCTGCGGCGGCTGGGCCACCCACGACCGCATCGCGGAGGATGGACGCATTCCCGAGCGTTATCCCCTGCTCGAGCTGGCAGGCGCCGGCTACGAGGAGCGCACCCGGAAGAACGTGCTCGAAAGCGACGGCACGGCGGTGCTGTACTTCGGCGAACTGGAAGGCGGCACGCGCCTGACCATGGAGTACTGCGTCGAGCACGGCAAGCCCTTCGAGCCGCTCGATGCCAGCCGCCTCATATCCGTGGACGCGGCACTCCAGCTGGCGGCTTTCGTGAGGCAGAACCGCATCGCGGTGCTCAACTTCGCCGGGCCGCGGGCGAGCAAGCAGCCGAGGGCGTACGACTACGCCAACGAAACCGTCCGGTACCTGCTCAAGACGCTGAGGTGGCGCAAGCCGGCGTGAGTTCCAGCGGCGCGCGCCCTACGGTTTCTTGAGTTCCGTGGGGCCCACGACCGTGCCGTCCAACAGGACGGCAGCGAAGTGCTCCCCGCCCAGGGTTTCCGTTCCCTTCCTTGCCAGGTACAGCTGGAATACGTAGAAGCGGTGCTGCTGAAGGTCGGAACACGGGAAACCCTCGATCTGGATCTGGTAGAGCTTCACTTCGTCGTAGTCCGCGTACTTTTCCTTCGCCCACTTGATGAGAAAATCCGCTGCCCGCATCCAGGTCATTGCGGGCATCCCGCTGTCGTTCCAGGTCGGCGATCTCCTGACCTGCTCTTTCGTCATGAATATCGCGAACTTGCGATCGCCCTTCACGTCCTGAACGTACACGGGCTCGCGATCGCATGCCCATGCGGTACCGCTCAGGAACAGTGCGAGCGGCAGCAATACAGGCCGTTGTCCCGGTTTTCCCATCGAGCGCTTTCTACTCGACGCTGCAGTCGAACTCCACCGTCTCCGCGTTCGCGTCGCTCGTGCTGTGCCCGAAGGCGATCCGCCCGCTGGAGTGGAGAACCACTTCCTCCCGCCGCAGCCGCACCTCCGACCCGCCGATGGTGACGTAGGTGCCGTTGCTGCTCTGGTCCATCAGCACGAAGTGATCGGCCCGCCGCTCGATCTTGGCGTGGCGCCGTGACGCCATCGGATCCGTGATGACGAAGCTGTTGTCGGGTTCGCGCCCGAAGGTCGCGGACACCGTCACGGACTTCTGCTGGCCGCGATGCGTGAGCCGCAACGCCGGCGCGCCGGCACGCCCCACGGCCGCGGCCGGGGTCCGGCCCGGTATCACCGTGCGCTCGCTGCTGGACTGCCACAGCAATTCGTGCACCTCGACGTTCTCGGACTTGCCCTTTACCGGCAGCGCGTCGATCGGGCGCGTCGTTTCCCGCAAATGCGCCGACAGCGCGGCCACGGTTCCCGCCGTCGTGATCGCCTGCCCCGCCAGCGCGAGCGCCGCCATGCGCGCGGCGACGTTCACGCAGTCGCCGAATACGTCATCGCCGTCCTGGATCACCGGCCCGACATGGAAGCCGACGCGTATCGTCAGCTTCTTGCCGCGCTCGAGCGGCGGGCGCTGCGCGATCGACCGCTGCATCTCGACCGCCGCGCCGGCGGCCGAATCCGCGTCGGGGAACACGCACATCAGCCCGTCTCCGATAGTTTTTACGACGCGGCCGCCGAACGCGTTGGAAACTGCCCTCAACGAGCCGAGCACGCCGCGCACGCCTCCAAACGCAGCGGTATCGCCGAGAGACTCGTACAGCCGCGTGCTGTCGCTCACGTCGGCGAACAGGACGGCCATGCTGGTTTTTTGCTCGGTCACTGTCTCTCCCCGGCGACAAGTTTAGCAGGGCGAGCAAGTATTCCGCACGACGCACCTGGCGGAACATCCCGCGCGCAGGCCTGTCGTTCTGAAGGGTGGTGCCGGCGTCGCGAAAGCTGGCATACCTGTCCTCGCCGGCGATGCTTCGCAACATTTTCATCCTGGTCACGACGGCTGTCGCGACCTGCTGCGCCCATGCGCAGACCGCCCCCAAGCCCGACGGCGAGTGGCGGGGAGCGCTCGGCGCCGGCATAACGGCAACTTCCGGCAATACCGAGTCGGCCAACTATTCGATAAACGGCGACACGGTGCGGCAAACGCCGGTCGACAAGATAAGCGGCTACTTGCAGGCAGTGTACGGTCGACGCGACGACAACGGCATGACCGTGCGCACGGCCGACCAGTCCCGCGCCGGCGCTGCCTACACCCGCGATGCGTCCAAGCGTGACGCGAACACTCGCTGGTTCGGCTTCGGCGGGGTGGACCTGGACCGCAACCCGCTGATCCAGCTCGAACTGCGCGGCGTGATCTCCGCCGGCCTCGGCTACCACCTGGTCAAGAGCGAAGCCCACACCTTCGATGTCTCGACCGGGCCCGCGCACAACCGCGAAAGATACACGACCGAAACGCGGGTGGTGACCGAATGGCTGATCGCCGAGGAGTCCACGCACGCGTTGAGCTCCTCGGTTTCATTCAAGCAGAAGCTCTCCGCCTACGCCAATCTGACCGACGGGGGCCAGTATCGCGGCGTGTTCGATACCGGCATGGTGTTCAAGGTGTCGAGCCGCTGGAACGCCACCATGACCTTCAACGCCCGCTACCAGAGCAACCCTCTGCCCGGAACGAAAGAATATGACACCCTGTTCGTGACGGGCCTGCAGTACGTCTTCAACCCCGCCGCAAGGACGGATAGTGCCCCATGACCTGGGTGCTGGGATAAGATAGCTCGCAACAGAGAGGTCCGGCCATGAACGATCCACGCCAGCTTTCCGCTCCTACCCGCGAAGTCGCCGGCTGGATTTCGCGGCTGCGCTATTCCGACCTGCCGCCGCGCACCACCGCGGTCGTGCGGCTGGCCCTGCTCGATACGCTCGGCTGTGGCGTCTACGGCCATTCAACACCGTGGGCAGGAACGCTGCTGCAATGGGCGAAGGCGGCGGCGCCCGCCAGGGGCGAGGCCACGGTGCTGGGCGAAGCCCTGCCCTCGCTGCGCGCGGCGGACGCCGCGCTGGTCAACGGCACCGCCGTGCACGCTTTCGAGCTCGACGACTATCACAACGCCAAGCTGCACGCGGGCGCAGTCGTGATCCCGGCGGCGCTCGCCATGGCGGAGAAGACCGGCGCCAGCGGCGAGATGCTCGTCACGGCGATCGCTGCGGGATACGAAGTAATGATCCGCACGAGTCTTGCCCTGAATCCTTCGGCGACACGGCTGCGCGGCTGGCATCTCACCGGTGTGTGCGGGCCGTTCGGGGCGGCAGCAGCGTGCGCGGTGATGCTGGGACTGAACGACGAGCAGACCGCATGGGCGCTGGGGCTCGCCGGCACGCAGGGCTCGGGGCTGTGGGCGTTCAACGCCGACGGCGCGATGAGCAAGCGCTTCCACGCCGGTCGCGCGGCGCACTCCGGCGTGCTCGCCGCCGAGCTGGCCGCGCTCGGATTTACCGGGCCCACCCAGATCTACGAGTTCCACGACGGCGGCGTCCTGAAGGCGTTCTCCGACGAGTCCGATCCGGCGCCGCTCACCGAGGACCTGGGGCGCGCCTGGCGGCTCGATACCAACCGCATCAAGCCCTATTCCTGCTGCGGCAGCACGCATTCCTACGTGGACGCCGTTTTCGAGCTGCGGCGCCGGTTCGGCACGCCTTGGGATACGCGCCGGCGCGTGCGGGTGGGGCTCGCGAAAGTGGTGGACGTGCAGTGCGGCTTCCAGTACTTCCCCACCACCGCGTTGAACGCGCAGATGAGCCTGCGCTACGTCGTGGCTGCGGCACTGCTGGAAGGCCAGGCCCTGCCGCCGCAATTCGCCCCGGCCAAGCTGTCGGATCCCGCCATCACTGCGCTGGCGGCGAAGCTGGAACTCGAGCATGACCCGGCGCTCGACAAACTCTACCCCGAGCGGTTCGCCGCGTGGGTAGCGGCCGAAGACAAAGGCCAATGGCACCGCGTGGACGTTCTGGACCCCACCGGCTCGGACGCCAATCCGATCGGCGAGGAAGGCGTGATCGCGAAATTCCGCGGGATCAACCCGCAGCTCCCCGTGGACGACATAGCCGGGATCGCGCTCGGCATCGAGCGTCACTCCGTGAAGCAGCTGCTGGGACTGCTCTCGCGCTCCCGCCAGAAGCAAACCGCCTGAGACGCCCGCTTCACGCGGACGTGATCACCCACGCGTCCGCGCTCTGCCGCGCCCGGCCCTCGTCCGCGAGCTTGATGAGATGCGCGTGCAGCGAGCGCCGCGCGACGGGATGGATGGCGCGCGGGACATCGTCGTAGGCGAGCGGCAGCAGGTCGTCGAGCGTGCCCGAACCGGTGCGGCGCAGCGCGTCGAGCACCTTCTGCTCGCGCTTCATGCGGTGCGCGATCAGCCGCCGTACCTCGTCGTGCGGCTTTTCGATGAGATGCCCGTGCCCGGGCGCGATGGCGGCGATATCCATCGAAAGCAGCCGTTCCAGGGCGCCGAGATAGGCGGTCATGTCGCCGTCCGGGGGCGATATCACGACTGTCGAGCCCTGCATGATGTGATCGCCCGTGAACAGCCACCGCTCGCCCTCCAGCAGGTAGCACAGGTGATTCGAGGCGTGTCCCGGCGTGTGCACGGCGCGCAGCCGGAACGCGCCGCAATCGATCCCGTCGCCGTCGCGCAGCGCCCGGTCCGGCGCAAAGCTCTTGTCCTGCCTGCCGTCGTCGGGAATCGTGCCGTATCCCAGCACCTGCGCGCGGGTTTCCTGCTTGAGCGCTTTTGCCGCCGGCGAGTGGTCGAGATGCGTATGCGTGCAGAGTATCCACTTCAGGCGCTTGCCCGCCGCTTCCACCATCGCGGCGAGATGCGGCGCGCTTTCCGGCCCCGGGTCGATCAGCGCCAGTTGATCGGTCCCGATGATGTACGCATTGGTCCCCGGGCCGGTCATGACGCCGGGATTGGGCGCGGTGAGCCGACGCACGAGCGGGCTCAGCTCAACGATCCTGCCCGGGACGATCTCTTCACGCGCCATTGCCGCTCCCCTCAGCCTTCACTCTCATAGCCGGGCTCGCCCGGCAGCAATGTCCTGCCGTCTGCCGTGACGCGCGGCAGGCGGGCCTGCACTTCCGGGGCCGAGGATATCTCCGCGACCAGCTCCACGGTCGTCGCACAGGCGGTGAAGCGCTCGAGCGTCTTGATGGTCGGGAAGCGCATGTTCAGCATTTCCTTCGCGCACAGGTCGAGCGCTTCCTGCGGCCGCATCCA
>DATFVY010000004.1:0-2522 GCA_035259925.1 Burkholderiales bacterium | reverse complement strand
CATCTGCGTGACGAAGGTGTGCCGCAGGGTATGGAGCGTCACGACGCGCACCGGCGGCGGCAGGTCGTCCCGCGTCGCGGTGCAGACCGCCGGGAAGACCCGTCGAAGGATATTGCCGGGAATGATCCGGCTCCCATCGGGTCCCGTGAAGACGAGCTCGGGCACCGGCCGCCCTGCCTGGAACGCCGCCGCCCGCTGCGCGACCCGGTGCGCCTGGAGCGCCGCGACGACCTGCGGCGACAGATCCACGTAGCGACTCCGGTTCCCCTTGGGCGTCGTAATGCCCGCCTGGTCGGGGGCCAGCCCGGCGGCCCGATCCTCCTCGTATTGGGGATAGGTGAAATTGCGCTGGACGAGCACCTGTGTCGGCCGATGGTCAGCGAAATCGTCCCGCCAGCGCAGTTCCATGACTTCGCCCTTGCGCAGCCCCGTGCGCAGGAGCACGAGACAGAAGGCGTAATACGCGGGCGCCAGCGCCTGGACGCGTGCCAGGAACCGCTCAGCCTCGGCGAACGTGTAGGGGTCGATGGCCGTCTTCAGGCGGCGGCGATCGGCCGCCAGATACTTGCCGAGGCGATTGGCCGGGTTGAAGTCCAGCAGCTGGTCATCGACCGCGCCGCTGAGAATGCCCTGCAAGGTCCGATAGATGCCTTCGCGGTATTTCATCGCCAGCGGCTGCCGCGACCGGCGGCCGCGGAGTTTCTCCAGGCTTTTGACGACATCCCGACAGAGCGTGCGCGTCAGCGAGCCGATCGCGACGGTTCCCAGGGCCGGGAGAAGATAGCTCAGATTGAGGCGATGGAATTTCCGGGTCGTGGCCTTGTGGAGCGCCGCGTTGTCGTCGAGCCAGTAGGCGGCATACCGCGCAAACGGCCAGGTCTTGTCGGGCCGGTCGCTCGACGCGACGAGCCCCGCCTCGGTCCACTCGAAGCGCCCTGAGGCGAGCAGGCGATTGAACCAGGCGGCCAGCCGCTCGGCGTCCGCCATGGTCGGCACGTCCTGGCGGTTGCTGATGCATTTGCGCTTGATCGCGCCGTGCACGGTGACGCTGATGCGCACGGCCGGCTGGCCGTGCAGCCAGATCGCCTTGGCCGCCATCAGCTCACCCGCCGCGCACCCATGGCGGCGAGGATCTGCTCGGCGCGCGCTTCATAGTCCGACCCGCGCTGCTGATAGTGCCGCATCCAGAGGTCGAACTCCGACACCTTCACGAGCACGCGCGCGCCGACGCGGTAGTGGGGCAGGGGATGGTCGGCATCGCGCAGATACCGGCGCAGCGTGCGCACAGGCAGTCGCGCGCGTTCGGCCAGTTCCGTCAAGGTGCGATACCCGTCGTCATCGACGGCGGGCCGGAGTTTCGGATCGCTCATGGTGCGCCTCATCGTCGTCAAGGAGCGAGTCCTCGGCATCGGTTAACGCCACGGGAAACAGTTCCTCGGGTTCGCAGTTCAAGGCGCGCGCGAGCCGCACGAGCGTGATGTAGGACGCACTCCGACGCGTGCCGCGCTCGAGGCCGGAGATGATGGTCGGGTCCACGTGCGCACGATGGGCGAGCTGCCGCTGCGTTAACCCGGCAATCTTGCGCGCGATCTTCAATTGCATATGTGGGAAATTGCGCACTCTACACTTCTAGTTGCACTTTGTCAACGACTCGTGAATACTCTTTGCACTTTTTCGGCAACTCGTTGCGTGGAAAGGTCTCGCCGTTTGACGTTCTTTATCTACCACGCTCAGAATGCCGACATGCATCCAGTCGTCGGCCGCTACGTGAAAGAGTTGCGCCAGAAACGGGACTGGAGCCAGGAGCAACTCGCCGACAAAGCCAAGATCAGTACGAATACGCTCCGAAAAATTGAACGCGGCATGAAGCGGCCGCCACGGACCGAGACGCTCGACCGGATCGCGAAGGCGTTCCACATGACCCTGGAACAACTGTTTCAGGGGCCGCGGGGCCTGCAGGCGACTGATCCGAAATTGGTGGGGATGAACGAGGAAGACCTCGATGTCGCGCGCCGCTATCATGATGCGCCCACCAAACTCCGGCATGAAGTGCTGTTGCTGCTCGCCGAAGGCCTGCACGGTGACCGCCTGCGCGTGCTCACGCGCTTCCAGACGCTCGGCCCGGAGCTGCGTGAAGCCTGGCTGACCGCCGCCGATGAACTGCCCGATGGCCCGCCCTCCACGGCCACCCCTGCGCGCCCGCGCAAATCCACCATCCGCAAAACGTCCTAGAACTTTCCTGCAAGGTGCAGGATTTTCCATGGGCGGTAGCACAAATCCTAGGTTACTATCGGATGACATTCGTCATCGGTCAGTCGCGGCAAGCGTTCCCACAGAGCAGAGGATGCACTGATGGCTCGATTGGTGGGATTTCCTTCGCCGGCGTATGTATCTCTGTCACATCGCGCGCCGCGGATGGCCCGCGCGGCGCTCGTCCGTGACCATGCCGGTGACCGTGGCGCGCACCAATGCGATCTGGAGGCAGTGACGACCATGCTGCCCAAGGCGAGTTCGAAGATGGT
>DATFVY010000003.1:0-9577 GCA_035259925.1 Burkholderiales bacterium | reverse complement strand
GGCCGGGTGGAGGTCCACAATACGAGATGCCGACGGAATAATTTGGCACCCGGCGTTGGCATATGATTTGCTGAACCAAACCGGTTCGCCGGCAGGGCATTTTACGTGCCGCGCCGTGTGGCAGAGAGGCAGAAGGGGGGTTCCAGTGGCTGGTCCCGTGAGGGGCCTCGTCATCGACGACAGCAACACCATACGGCGGAGCGCGGAGCTGTTCCTGCGCCAGGCCGGGTTCGAGGTGATTCTGGCCGAAGACGGGTTCGACGCGCTCGCGAAGATCAGCGACCACCAGCCGCAGGTCATTTTCGTGGACATCATGATGCCGCGGCTCGACGGGTATCAGACTTGTGCGCTGATCAAGCAGAACCCCCTGCTCAAATCCACTCCCGTGATCATGCTTTCCAGCAAGGACGGCGTTTTCGACCGCGCGCGCGGCAGGCTTGCCGGCTCCGACCGTTATCTCACCAAGCCCTTCACCAAGGAGGGCCTGATCGAGGCAGTCAACGAATACGCCAAACCCACTTCCGTTTCATCCTGACCGATTCCAAGCTAGAGGACAGAACCATGCCTATACAGAACGTACTCGTCGTCGAAGATTCCCCCACAGACCGCCAGTTCCTCACCGATATCCTGACGAAGAACGGATACAAGGTGACCACCGTGGATAACGCGGAGGAAGCGATTGCCAAGATCAAGCAGAACAAGCCCGACCTGGTCCTGATGGACGTCGTGCTGCCGGGCCAGAACGGCTTCCAGGCTACGCGCGAGTTGAGCAAGAACGACGCCACCAAGAACATCCCGGTCATCATCATTACGACCAAGTCCCAGGAGACTGACAAGGTCTGGGGCCTGCGCCAGGGCGCGCGGGACTATATCGTGAAGCCGATCAAGCAGGCCGACCTGCTGGCGAAGATTTCGGCGCTAGGCTGATGGCGGACAGGATCTCACTGCGGGACTACCAGCAGGCGCTGGCCGAGCGGCTGCGCGGCGCCGAGACCGGCCGCATCGTCTCGCGGCTCGGCGTGCAGGTGGGCGCGGAAAACTGGCTGGTCGACCTCTCCGACGCCGGCGAGGTGATACCGGTGCCGCCGATTTCGCCCGTGCCGCTGACCCGCCCGTGGCTCAAGGGAGTGACCAGCATCCGGGGCGTGCTCTACAGCGTGGTCGATTTTCCGGCGTTCCTCGGAGGGATGGCGGTGACGCAGAGCGAGCAGGCGCGTCTGCTGCTCATCGGCGAGCGCTTTCGCCTGGGCAGCGCCCTGCTCATCGACCGCTCGCTGGGCCTGCGCAATCCCGAGCAGTTGCAGCCGCGCGCGGTCGCCGCGCAGGCGGCGCCGTGGCTCAAGGCGGAATACGACGACGTGGACGGCAAGCGGTGGAAGGAGCTCGACATGGTGCAGCTCGCGCAGCACCCCGACTTTCTCGGGGTGGCGGCGTGAGGGCATCGTGAGCCGGGGGGCCAATAAGGCCCGGACCGGCGGACAATCACGCATTTTTAGGGGAATCGAACATGGCAACCAACGTTAGCGCAGTCAAAGTGCCGCCGGTGGGCGGGCCGAAACCCGCCTGGACAGACAAGGTGTTCAGTCGAGCAGCCCCGGACGCCAAACCGGGCGCTCCGGCGGCGCCGGCCAAGCGAGGCGGCCTGCCTCTGATCGGGCGGATGTCCGTGAACAGGCAGCTGCAGGTGCTGATCACCGTGATGATCATGTTCCTGCTGGTAGCCGCCGCGTGCGTCTACCTGAACACCCGCCACGCCACGCAGAACACGCAATATCTCTCGACTTCGACCGAGATGCAGATGCTCTCGCAGCGTATCGCGAACGCCGCGCAGCAGGCGACGGACGGCATCCCGACGGCATTTCCCCAACTGAAGCAGAGCCATGACCAGTTCGTCGAAAACCTGCGGCTGCTCGGCAAAGGCGGCGCCCGCCTCGGCGTCAACGTGGAGGCGTCCCCGCAAGAGATCCAGCCGGCCCTGCAGGCGCTCGACAAGATGTGGGGCCCCGTGCAGAAGAACATCGCGCTCATAATGGAGCAGGAAAAGAACCTGATCGAGCTGCGCCGGCGCGAGGAGACGATCGCGCGATCCGCGCCCCAGCTCGCCTTGCTGGCGCAGGAACTGTTCATCAGCGCGCGGGATGCGCGCGAGCGTTACGGCACCCTCACCTTCACCCAGCAGCTCTACCACGATACTTCGAACTTTGACTTCATCAATGCGGTGCGGTTGCTGTCCACGGAAAGACCGGACCCGCAAGTGGCGCTGGCACTGGGCAACAACACCCGCACCTACCTGCGCACGCTCAAGGCGCTGCTGGGCGAAGGCACCGTTACGGGCGTGCAGCCGATCCAGGACGCGGACGTCAAGAGCCGCGCGCAGGACCTGGACAAGGCGTTCACGCCTTTCGCCACCAGCGTGCAGGCCATTCTCGACAACATGACGGCGCTGGCCCGCGCCAAGCAGGCGGCCCGCGACATATTCGGCGCGAGCGAGGCTCTGCTCAAGTCGCCGATCGAGCTGGTCGACATGTACACCCAGCAGGAAGAAAGCGGAATGCAGCGCTTCTACGTCTGGGGCGCCATCGTCGCCACGCTGCTCGCTCTCGCCGGCCTGCTGCTCCTCGGCAAGGTCTACATCGACGACAGCATGCGCCGGGCGGTGGAAAGCGAGCAGGTGAACCGGACCAACCAGGAGGCCATCTTGCGGCTGCTCGACGAGATCAGCAGCCTTGCGGACGGCGACCTGACCGTGCGGCCCAAGGTGACGGAGGAAATTACCGGCGCCATAGCGGACTCGATCAACTACGCGGTCGGCGAAATGCGCCGCCTGGTTGCGGGTATCACTTCCGCCGCGCAGCAGGTGACCTCCGCCACCCAGGAGGCCCAGAGCGTGTCCAGCCAGCTGCTGCAGGCCGCGCAGAAGCAGTCCACGGAGATCCAGGGAACGGGCCAGTCGGTGACGCAGATGGCCCAGTCCATGACCGAAGCTTCGAGAAGCGCGGGCGATTCGGCGAAGGTGGCCGACACGTCCGTGCAGGCCGCGCAAAAGGGCGCGCAAGCGGTGCAGAACGCGATCAAGGGCATGAACGAGATCCGCGATCAGATACAGGAAACCGCCAAGCGCATCAAGCGCCTGGGCGAGAGCTCGCAGGAGATCGGCGAGATCGTCCAGCTCATATCGGACATTACCGAGCAAACCAACGTGCTCGCGCTGAACGCCGCGATCCAGGCGGCGTCCGCGGGAGAGGCGGGGCGCGGCTTCACGGTGGTGGCCGAGGAAGTGCAGCGGCTGGCGGAGCGTTCCGGGGAAGCAACCAAGCACATCAGCGCGATCGTGAAGAGCATTCAGCGCGATACCCAGGACGCCGTCGAGGCCATGGAGCGCAGCACGCAGGGGGTGGTCGAGGGTACCAAGACCGCCGACGAAGCCGACCGCGCGCTGCGCGATATCGGGCAGGTGTCCAACCGTCTGGCGGAGCTGATCCGCTCGATTTCGGACATGACCCAGAAGCAGGCCGGAGCCGCCACCAAGGTCGCCTCCAATATGAAGGAGATCCTCGGCGTCACGCAGCTCACCATGGACGGCACCCGCAGGACCGCCGCTCAGACCGCCAAGCTGACCGAGCTGGCCGACGGCCTCAAGCAATCGGTGGCGGGCTTCAAGGTATAAAGGAATCATGGCCGTTCCCGCCCAACTACTGTCCTTCATCAAGACCGAGGTCGATTACGCCCTCAAGCTGGTGCGGGACAGCATCGCCAAGTTCACGGCGGCGCCGGAGGACGTTGCCGCGCTGGGCGTGTGCCCGGGCCAGCTGCACCAGGTCACCGGTGCGCTGCGCATCGTCGGGCTGAACGGCGCGACGCGCTTCTCCGAAACGATCGAGGGCAGCTTTACCGGGCTGGCGCAGAAGCGGCCCAGCAAGGCAACCATCGAAGTCATCGACCGGGCCGTCCTCGCCCTCAAGGAGTACGTCGACGATCTCGCGCGGGGACAGCCCGATGCGCCGCTGCGGCTGTTTCCCACCTACCGCGAGCTGGGCTCCCTGCAAGGCAAGTCCGATCTCTCCGAGAGGGACCTGTTCTTTCCCGATCTCGAGCCGCAGCCTCCCGCCCATCCGAACCCGAAGAAGCTTTCCGTGGAGCAGTTGGGCCCGTATCTGCAGGGGGAGCGCGCGCGCTTCCAGCGTGGCCTGCTGGGCATGCTGCGCAATCAGCCCGACGGAGTGAAGGAGATGAACGCGGCGCTGGACGGGTTCTACCAGGTCGCGGCGCAGTTGCCCGAGCCGCGCGCCCTGTGGTGGGTCGCGCAGGGTCTCGTCGAGGGCCTGGCCAAGGCGCCGGACGCGGAATGGGTGGCGACCGCCAAGTCGCTGTCAAACAAGATCGACTTCCAGATGCGCGACCTGGCGGCGGGCTCGGGGAAAGTCAACGACCTGCTGCTGCGCGACATCATGTACCTGATCGCCAAGACCAAGCCGGTCAGCAATCGGCTGCGGGAGGTCCGGCATCTCTACCGGCTCGACAGCCTGTTCCCCGCCGCGCCTTCAGTGCCGGGCCTGATGGAATTCGACCTGGACTGGCTCGGGCCCGCGCTCGAAGACCTGCGCTCCAGGCTCGAGGCCATGAAGGGCGGCTGGGTGGAATACATCTCGGCCGAACAGGGCAGCGCCGCGCGCTTCCGCGAGCTGGTCACCTCCTTCAAGGCCAAGGCCAAGGACCTGGGCAACCAGCACCTGGCGAAGCTGCTCGACGCCATATCGCTGGTCGCGGCGCGCCTGCCGGACCCGTATCCCCCGACGGGCCAGCTCATGGTCATCGAGATGGCCTCCGCGTTCCTGCTGGTGGAGCACGTCATCGAAACCTTGACCGATCCGGTGGCTGACCTCGAACAGCAGATCGCGATCATGGGAGGCTGGCTGCTCGACGCCGCCAAGGGCAAGTCGACCGGGGAGCCGCCGCCCGGGATGCGCGCGGACCTGAGTCAGCAGGTCGGCGCCCTGCAACTGCGCGCCCAGGTCTCCAAGGAAATCCTGACCAACCTCCAGCACGTCGAGCAGGCCCTCGACGCGTTCGCGCGCGACCCCGCGAAGCGCGCCACGCTGCCGGCCCTGAAGCCGCACCTGCGCCAGATCAACGGCGCGCTCTACGTGCTGCGCTTCCAGCGGGCGGCCGAGGCGCTGGCGCTGTGCGAGGCCATGATCAACGAATGCGCCAAGCCGGACTACGCCGGCGCGGACGACGACATGGACTGGATCGCGGAGGGCCTGAGCAGCATCGGGTTCTATCTCGACCCGTGCGTGCACGGCCGGGAGCCGGGTGAACAGGCCATCAAGCTTTTCTTCGATCGCATCAAGAAGCGGGGCGCGGCGCAGGCGGCTCCGCAAGCACAGCCGGCCGCGCCTGCGGCTGCGCCTGCCGCCAAGCGCGCCAACGAGGATTTCACGCTACTCGAGGCCGCCGTCGCCGCGATGCCCGACATGGCACTCGATGCGGAACCGTCGACGGTCGTGATGCGCGCTCCGCTGCCAGCGGAAGCGACGCGGACGGTCGTGACGCACGCCCCGGCTGCGACGGAAGCGACGCGGACGGTCGTGCTGCACCCCTCTTTGGTTCGCGCCGAGCGAGACACAGTCGTGCTGAACGCCCCGGTGGTGCCTGCCGAGGAGCCAACGGTGACGCTGAAAGCCCCGGTGCCACTCGAGGCTCCTGCTCCGCCGCCGGCAGCCAAAGCGCCTGCGGCACCGCAGCCCGCGGCCGACACGGAACTCCTCGCGATCTTCCTGGAGGAAGCCGGCGAGGTGCTCGCGAGCATCGACGAGGGCCTGGGGATCTGCCGCGAGGAGCCGCAGAACTTCGATCAGCTGACCCGCATCCGGCGCGGCTTCCATACCCTCAAGGGCAGCGGCCGCATGGTGGGCCTCATGGGACTGGGCGAGGTCGCGTGGGAAATCGAGCAGGTCATGAACCAGCACCTGGAGAGGAAGGAGCAAGCCACGAAGGCGCTGCTCGATCTCATCATGATGGCCAGCGCCTCGTTCACCGAATGGGTCGGCCAACTGCGGGAAAACAAGCCGCTGGTATTGAAGGGCGAGCACATCGTCGACTTCGCACGCAAGGTGAAAGCCGGGGAAGTGACTGCCGCCGTGCACGAGGCGCCCGCGGCGCTACGCGCCGCCAGGCCGGCGGCAGAGTTCGCCAGCGAGCCGGTCATGGAGCCCGTCGCGGAGCCTGCGATCGAGCCGCTCATAGAGCTGGAGCTGCCTGACGCAGCCGAGGCGCCCCCGCCGGCTGCCGACGTCCAGGCCATCATGGAGGCCGTCGAGGCCCTGGAACCTCTGGAGTTCGCGCCGGCCCCTGCACCCGCGCCCGCCGCAGCGCCCGAGCTGGTGGTGGAAGACGAGGACGTGGAGATCGATGGCGTCCGGCTGTCGCGCGCCTTCTTCGAGATCTACGTCAGCGAGAGCGTGCAGCATGTTGCCATGCTCGAGGCTGAATACACCGGATGGCGCGCCACGCCGGGCAGCGAAGCTTCACACGAGTTCCTGCGTGCGGCGCACACCCTCGCGAGCAGCTCGCGCACGGCGGGATTCCCCGAAATCGCCGATCTCGCGGGCGCGGTCGAACACTGGATTCCTTACGCGCGGCACGTCGTCGAGGAAAGCGAGGCCCGGGCGGTTCAGACAGCGATCGTCAAGCTGCGGGAGATGGTGGACGCGGTCACGCAATGCAAGCCCGCCACGGCCGCAAAGAAGGAAGTCAGCCGCCTGCAGGAACTGACGGACAAGCTGCAGTCGGCGCTGATCCCGCCCGTCACATCGGAGGCGGCCGACGAGCGCCTGACGATCGCGAAACAGCCGAAGACACCTGCCGCGAGCAGCGAGCCGCTCACGACGAGTGCGAAGCCGCCCAGGACGTCTGCCGGCCCGCTCACGACGAGCGCGAAGCCGCCCAGGACATCTGCCGGCCCGCTCACGACGAGCGCGAGGCCGCCCAGGACATCTGCCGGCCCGCTTACGACCTCGAAGCAGCCGATCACGGTCTCGAAGGCGTCTCCCGCGCCAGCTCCTGCCCCGAGCGGGAAAGAGCTGCGGAAGATACACGACGACATCGATCCGCAGCTGCTGCCGATCTTCCTGGAAGAGGCGCAGGAGCTGCTGCCTCACCTTGGCAGCGATCTGCGCGAGCTGAAGGCCAATCCCGCCGACGAGAAGGTGACGCAGTCGCTCATGCGCGTCCTGCACACGTTCAAGGGGAGCGCCCGGATGGCGGGCGCAATCCGGCTGGGCGAGCTCACCCACCTCATGGAGAGCCGCCTGGAGGCGGCGATAGAAGCCAAGCAGTTCTCCGCCGAGCTGTTCGAGGAGCTGGAATCGAAGATGGACCGGCTGAGTCTCGACCTCGAGCGCATGCGGACCGGCGAGCCCTTGACGTCTGCCAAGCCCGTCGCGGCGCCGACAGCTCCGGGCGAGGCGCCGCAGGAGGCGCCGGCGCGCGCCGAGGCGCCGCTGGCCGGGCCTGCCGCGATGCTGCGCGTCAACGCGGACACGCTCGACCAACTCATCAACGGGGCCGGCGAGGTCGGCATTGCGCGCTCCCGCATCGAGGCGGAGCTGCGGATGGTCAAGCAGACGCTCACGGACCTGAACGACAGCATTACGCGGATGCGCGGCCAGTTGCGCGAGGTCGAGATCCAGGCCGAGAGCCAGATGCAGTCACGCGCCGCCGTGGCCGAGGAGCAGCACCAGAACTTCGACCCGCTCGAGTTCGACCGCTACACCCGGCTGCAGGAGCTTACGCGCCTGATGGCGGAGAGCCTGCACGACGTGACCTCGATCCAGCAGACCCTGATCAAGAGCCTGGGGGAAACCGATGCGGCGCTGCTGGCCCAGGCGCGGACCAGTCGCGACGTGCAGCAGGAACTCATGCGGATGCGCGCAGTGCCCTTCGCCAACCTCGACGAGCGTCTCTACCGCATCGTGCGCCAGGTGGCGCGCGAGCTCGACAAGAAGGCGGAGCTGGTAATCGAGGGCAGCGAGGTGGAGCTGGACCGCAGCGTGCTGGAGAAGGTCGGGGCGCCGCTCGAGCACATGCTGCGTAATTCCCTGGGCCACGGCCTGGAAATGCCCGCCGCCCGCGTCGCCGACGGCAAGCCCGAAACGGGGCGCATCAACATCACGCTGCGCCAGGAGAGCAATGAAATCGCCCTCATCGTGAGCGACGACGGAGCGGGCCTCGACCTCGGCAAGCTGCACCGCAAGGCCGTGGAAAGGGGAATCATGCATCCCGGCAAGGAGCCGACGGAAGCCGAGCTGATGCAGCTCGTGTTCGCATCGGGCCTGTCGACCGCGGAAACCGTGACCGAGCTCTCGGGCCGTGGCGTCGGCATGGACGTCGTGCGCAACGACATCGCCTCGATCGGCGGCCGCATCGACATCGCCACTGCGCGCGGCAAGGGCACGACCTTTACCGTCTACCTGCCGCTCACGCTTGCCGTGACGCAGGCGGTCCTGGTGCGCTCGGGGAACAGCGTGCTCGCAGTCTCCTCGGCGATGGTCGAGCAAGTGCTGCGCCTCAAGTCCGACGCGCTGGCAGCGCACTACGAGAAGAAAGTGATCGAATCGCAGGACCGTCAGTATCCCCTGCACTATATCCAGCTGCTGCTCGGCACCGCCGAACCCACCGAAACGCAGGCCTACACCTCAGTGCTGCTGCTGCGCAGCGGCATCCAGCGCATCGCGCTGCATGTGGACGAAATGCTGGGCAACCAGGAAATCGTGGTCAAGAGCGTCGGGCCGCAGCTCGCCCGCGTCCCAGGTGTCGGCGGCGCCACGGTGCTGCCCGACGGGCGTATCGCGCTGATCATCAATCCCGTTCAGCTGGCGCAGCGCCTGCACGTGGCGACCGCGCGCGTCGAGGCGGAGCAGCCTGCCGCTGCTGCTGCCGCGCCTGCGCGCCCGACAACTCCGATCATCCTGGTGGTCGACGACTCGCTCACCGTGCGCAAGATCACCGGCCGGCTGCTCGAGCGCGAAGGCTACCAGGTGCTCACCGCCAAGGACGGCGTGGAAGCGCTAGAGCAGATAAGGGACATCCTCCCCAGCGTGATGCTGGTGGACATCGAGATGCCGCGCATGGATGGCTTCGAGCTGACCCGGAATGTGCGCGCCGATCCGCGCACGCAAGACATCCCGATCATCATCATCTCCTCGCGCACGGCCGACAAGCACCGCGAGCAGGCGGCGCAGCTCGGGGTCAACGAGTTTCTCGGGAAGCCCTACCAGGAAGCGGAGCTGCTGGGGCACATCGCCCGGTTCATCGCAGTCGACCCGCAAACCACGATCCACTAGCCGCGCGCGAGGGGAGTATCCCCTCGTTCCTCGTTTTCCTCTGTCGCTGATGCAGGGGAGCCTGAGGGGAGTATCCCCTCATTCCTACCTAGTTCGCGGCGAGCATTCTGATGTAGGGGTGCACGAGGGGAGTATCCCCTCGTTCCTCGCTTTCCTCTATCGCTGATGCAGGGGAGCATGAGGGGAGTATCCCCTCGTTCCTCGTCTCCCTCTGTCGCTGATGCAGGGGAGCC
>DATFVY010000002.1:0-19352 GCA_035259925.1 Burkholderiales bacterium | reverse complement strand
ACCGGGACTCCGCTCGCGCTCGCCGCCCGGCACAGCGCCTCGAGGTCCGCGATGCGGGTCCGGTCCTGGCGCACCACCGCCAGCACGCCGTCGGAGCGCGCGGCGATGAGCCGCGCGTCGGAGCCGCGCAGGCTCGCCGGCGTGTCGACGACGACGGCCGTGAATCGCTTGCGGGCCTCCGCCAGCAGCCTGGGAAACTCGGGCCGGCTCAGCAGCTCGAGCGGATTGGGCGGCGTCGCTCCCGCCGGCAGCAGCCACAGGTTCTCGAAATACGACACGCGCTCGGCGAGGTCGATGCCCGATCGGCCGCTCAAGGCCTGCGCCAGGCCCGGCCCGCCGTGCCCGAACAGGCGGTGCTGCCGCGGCTGGCGCAGATCGGCGTCGATCAGCAGCGTCTTCTCGCCCAGCTGGGCAAACACCACTGCCAGGTTCGCGGCGACGAAAGTCCTGCCGTCCCGCGCATTGACGCTGACGATCGCCAGCACCTTGCGCTCGGGATTCGCCCAGTGCAGCAGCAGCTGGGTGCGCAGGTCGCGCAAGGCCTCGGCCTGCGCCTGGTACGGCGAGTGGGCAGCCACCAGCTCCGGGCCGAGGACGCTCTGCCGGGCATTGAGGTGCGGGTAGTCGAACTGGATCGCGAGGGCGTGCTGGATGTCGGCGTCCTTGACCAGGTTCAGCTTGCGCGCGGCCTCGCCGAACCTCATGCCCAGCTCGCGATGAAGGGTGAAGACCCGGTCCGCGTCGCGCGGCTGCAGCTTTCCCATGTCGATCAGAATGCGACCGATGGGCCGGTCCTCCAGGCTGATGTTGGGAGCCCGCATGCCGGGCTCCGCCGGATGATCGATCGGCTTCTTTTCCATGACCCGGGGTCCTCAGCCTTTCGGCAGCGCATAGACTTTCGGGCGCTCGAGCAAGCGCATGTTGCCCCTGCCTTTCGGGGCGAGCACGGCAAACACCGGTACGCCGAGTACTTCCACGATGTCCCGCGTCGACCGCACGTAGCCGTCCACGGCCTCGCGATACAGCGCGATGCCGATTCCCACCGCGAGGCCGAGAGCGAGCGCCAGCGCGATGTTGAGACTGGGTTTGGGGCTGGTCGGCCGCGTGGGCGTATCCGCGGGGTGGACCACTGTCCCGCTCGCCTGGGCGACCTCGCTCGCCATTCTCGTCTGGTTGAAGCGCTGCACCGCCGAGTCATACGCCTGCTTTGCGCTATCGGCTTCGCGCATCAGCACCGCGAGATCGTTGCGGACGTTCTTGAGCCGCAGCACCTTGGTCCTCTGCTGCTCGACGGCGGCGCGCAACGAGCCCTCGCGCTCGGGCGCGACGCCGGAGCTCGTCAGCACGCCCTGGGCCGCCATGCGCATTTCCTCTCTCAGCCGGCCGCGCAGCCCCTCGAGCTCCGTGGATGCGGCCACGTACTGGGGATGATTGGGACCGACCCTCTTCGCGAGCTCGGCGAGCTTCGCTTCCCGCTCCGAGACGCTCTGCTTGAGCTGCTGCACGACCGGGCTGCTCGAGACCTCGGACGGCGCCTCGCCCTTGCCGCCGGCGAGGAATTCCCGCAGCTGCCGCTGTCGCGCCTGGCTTTCGTAGGATTGCGACTGCGCCACCGCCAGCTGCGCCGACATCTCGCTGAGCCGGGTGTTCTCGAGATCCATCCGTTCGTCCGTCGCGATGATGCCCTTGGCCTGCTGGAACTTCGCCAGCTTGGCCTCGGACTGCTCGAGGGCCTGCTTCAGCCCCTTGATCTGCTCGTCGAACTGCCTGGCGTTCTCCTTCGCGGGATCCGCCTGCAGTCGCCGGATGATCTCGAGGTAACTCTTCACGAACGCGTTGGCGACGGTGGCCGAGAACTCGCCATCGGGCCCGGAATAGGTGATGCGGATCAGCTGGCTGTCGCGTTTCGCCCTGACCTCCAGGTTGCGCAGCAGCCGGTTGATCATCCAGTCTTTCAGGTCCAGCTCCTCCTCCTCGCTCCCCTCTTCCGCCAGGGCCAGCAGCTGCGAGATCGGCCGCCATACCAGGCTCAGCAGCCGCGATTCCGCCAGCAGCGCGCCGACGTCGGGATTGTTCGCGAGATCGAGCATCTCGGTCACCCTGAGCGCTACCGCGGGGCTGGCGATGATGTCGAGGTGCGTCGACATGACGTCTTCCATCCTGGCGGCCGGGGCGTTCGTGCCCGCGGACGAAGACGCCGCCGCTGCCTGGTCGACGACAACGATGGCCGTCGCGTCATAGCGTTTGGGCAGCAGCAGGGTCACACCGACCCCGGCGCCAAGCGCAATGATCAGGACCATCAGGATCAGCGCGCTGCGTGCCCGTAGCACGGTGAGAAATTGTCCGAAACTCATGGTGCGGTCTCCAGCGGCATCGGGCCGGGGCTAGAACCAGCCCTCGGGAATATGCAGCACGTCGTTCGCCTGCACCTTTTCGGTAAGTTGCGCGCGGCGGGTGTGCAGCTTGCCGTCCTTGCCCTTGCGTTCCATCTGAATGCCGCGCTCGGTCCCGCGTACGGTGAGCCCTCCGCCCAGCGAAAGCGCCTGCCGCACGGTCATATCCGGCGCGATCGGGTAGGAGCCGGGCTGCCGCACCTCGCCGTAGATGTAGAACACCGGCAGCGGCGGCACAACGACGATGTCGTCGTAGCCGAGGCGCAGGTCCGCGGCGTCACCGCCGGGCAGCAGCCGCTTCATCTCTATTTCCTGCTCCACCACACGGCCATTCCCGTCCTTCTGGATGATGGTGATCACCTTCCCTCCCTTGGGGCCGATGCCGCCCGCCATGGCGATCAGCTCGGCTACGCTGGTCGGCTTGTTGATCGGGTAGTTTCCCGGCTTGTTCACCTCGCCCATCACCGAGACTTGCTGGCTGCGGTACTGGGCCACCAGCATGTTGACGTGGGCCTGGGGAATGAATCCGCCCTTGCTGAGGCTCGCCGCGATGGCTTTTTCGGCCTGGGCGCGCGTGAGTCCGCCGATCATCACCTCGCCGATCAGCGGAAAGCTGATCTTCCCGCCGTTGGAGATTTCGGTTTCCGTGGCGAGATCCGGATTGTTGTAGACCGTGATCTTGACCACGTCGCCCGGCCCGAGACGGTATTCATTGTCCTTGGGCGCAGCCTCCGGCGCGGCGTCCTTGCCGTCGGCCGGAGCGCTCCGCACCGCCACGGGTTTCTGCTTGTCCACGCGAACGGGCCCTACCGAGCACGCTGCGACGGACGCCAGGCATACGAGCGTGAGGGTGCGCGCTGCATAGCGGATCATGTGTCTCCTCTTCTTAGTAGGCATTGTGGTCCTTCACTACTACCCATGCGGTCTTGAACAGGATCCACAGATCGAGCGACACCGACCAGTGCTTGAGATAGTCGAGGTCGTACTCGACGCGCTTGCGCATCTTGTCGAGGGTCGCGGTTTCCCCGCGAAAGCCGTTGACCTGCGCCCAGCCGGTCATGCCGGGCTTGACCTTGTGGCGAATCATGTAGCCGTCGATCAGCCCGCGGTATTGCTCGTTGTGCGCCACGGCATGCGGCCGCGGCCCGACGATGCTCATGGAGCCGCCGATCACGTTGAGGAGCTGCGGCAGCTCGTCGAGCGAAGTGCGCCTGAGCAGCGCGCCGAATCGCGTTATCCGCTGATCTTCTTTTCGCGCCTGCGCGACATGCTCGCCGTCCTCGCATACCGTCATCGTGCGGAACTTGCGGACCAGGATCTCCTTGCCGTCGAGGCCGTAGCGCCTCTGCATGAACAGCACCGGCCCGGGAGACGAGAGCTTCACGCCGGCGGCGATCGCCAGGAGCAGCGGCCATATCAGCAGCAGGATCAGGCTGGCAACCAGGAAATCGAACGCGTGCTTGAGGACGCCGTTGATGCCGCAATAAGGGGATTCGCATACCGCGATCACCGGAATGCCGCCGATGTGGTCGACGCGCGCCTGGATCGGCTCGAACGGAAGGGTGCTCGGCACGAAATAGATCGACGCGGTCGTGTCCCGCAGCTCGTCGAGCATGCGCAGCACTCGCGGGTCCCCCGCCATCGGCAGCGTGATGTAGACGGTGTTGATGCCGTGGCGCTTCACGCTTTCCGCTACGTCCGCCAGGCCGCCGAGGACGTCCTCGCGCTTCACGTCGGCCAGCCGGCCGGAGGCGCGATCGTCGAAGAAGCCGACGACCACCCCGTGGCAGGGATCCTCGCCAATCCGGCGCGCCAGCTCGCAGCCGGTTTCGTTCGCCCCTACCACCACCTTCATGCGCGCATCGATGCCCGACGAAGCCAGCCGGTGCAGCAACAGGCGCGCCATCTCCTGGGCCGCCTGCAATGCAAAGGGCGTGATGAAGAACCACGTCAGCACGACCTGGCGCGAGTACGTCGACGAGACCTTGGTCAGGAAGGCGATGAACAGCAGAATCCCGATGACCGTCATCCAGTCGGTGAGGATCCTGCGGCCGGGAATGACGAACGACAGGCGCGAGCGCCCGTTCGTGAGCGGCATCTCGCCGAATACCCGCATGGAAACGAGAAACGCGACGGCGGCCAGCAGCGCATAGCGCGGTGCCGCCGGCTCCTGGCTGACGACCAGGCTCAGCCCCAGGCATAGCGCGCACACGGCGGGCGCCAGCATGATTCTGACGAACGCGACGAAGGGAAGCTCCGTCCCCGCAGCCGCAAACTCGCCCGCCAGCTTGGTCATTCCCGATTCCGCGATCATCGCGTTAACGCTTTTTCCGTTAACAACATCAAGATCCACTAAGAGTGAGAACCCGGGGGCACACCCGAGTGCCCTGCACAGCACCGGAGAACTGACTGCCGTATTTACACGGCGCCTGGTGATAAGGAGGGACGCAAGAAACGCTCCTCATCGGAACGCAATCCGCTCGAGAGCCGCTGCAGCGGATGCATTCCACTTCTGAAATACATGGGAGAGTGAGCAACACCCGTGCCAGCGCCCCTCTCGCTTCTTTGCATATCAAGAGGTTGCGGCGCAGCACGTACCCGCGCGCACCGGTTTCACCCGTTATTCCGTCTGCGTCTAACGACACGCTGACCGGCCGCGCGCCGTGCGGTTGCGAACACAGGACTCGCGCTCCGCAGATTGCTCTCTACAGTCTCTGGCCCGGCTCCATGTCGCCCGCGAGCAACGTGTAGCAATTTCAACGCAGAGACCCGCATGATTCTTCTGCCCTTTCCCTGGTCGCAATGGGGCGACCGTTGTGTATATCGTTGAAAACAATCGCGGCCCGGCCGCGGGAGCTATCGCGGTTGCATCCTCCAACCAGCGCACCGACAGGACCGGAATCGGCGCGCTGGCGCGGTAAGGCTTACAAAATCGCATGGCATAGATTTCGCATGAAGCCGGGTGTTTCCCCACCCGAGGAGCAGAACATGAAGGGAAGAAGAATCGCGGCGGTCGTACTGGCGTGTTTTCCCGCCGCCGCTCCCGCCCAAACGACGACCCAGCTGACTATCGACGACATTTTCTGGCCGGATAGAGGAAAGTTTCCGGCCTACTCCGCGGAAATCGATGAGAGCAAGGTGCAGTTCTCGATCTTCGGCGGGGTATTACGCGACAGCAACCCCTTCCGGCTGTCGGACAGCACGGATACACAGGCCACGCTCGGCACCACCTCCAAGGCCGACACGGTGTCCCGCGCCGGCGTCGGTCTCAAGGCCGATCTCCCCTTCAGCCGCCAGCGCTTGCTGCTCGATCTCCAGGTGCAGGGCGTGAACTACCACACCTTCGATGTCCTGGACCATACGGCGTATCGCGCCAGCGGCGCGTGGAACTGGCAGGCCGGCGACCAATGGAGCGGGGCCGTCGGCTATTCACAGCGCGAGTTCCTGGCAAGCCTGGCCGACATCCAGGCGCCGATCAAGGACATGATTACCGAAAACTACGCCTTCGCCGGCGGGGGCTTCCGGTTCACGCCACGCTGGAGGGTGCGCGGCCTGCTCGACTGGATCAAATGGGACCATAGCGACCCCAGCCGCGACACTCTTGACGCGAGCATCTACGCCGGCACGGTCGGGCTCGACTATGTCACGCCTCTCGGCAACTCCGTCGGCGTGCAGTCGAAATACAGCGTAGGGGACTATCCCAACCGCCAGGTCGTAGCGGGCAGCCTGGTCGACAACAGCTATTACGAGATCGAGTCCAGCGCGGTGATGCACTGGATCTTCACCAGCAAATCGGTATTCGACGCGAGAGCCGGCTACACGAGCCGCCGCCAGGACCAGGTGCCGCAGCGCGATTTCGACGGCTTTACCGGGCGCGTCATCTATGACTGGTTCATCGGGCCGAAGACCCTGCTCAACTTCGCGGTGTGGCGGGAGATCCGTTCGACGGAGGATGTATCCGCAAGCTACATCCTGAGCGAGGGTTGGGGCATCGGCCCGGCGTGGGCTCCGACTTCGAAGATCGTGCTGCAGGTGAAGTATATCCGCGAGGACCGTGACTACAGGGGCGACCCCGGCTTCGTTGCAAGCGGCACCCCGCCGCGCGAAGACAAGTTTCGCGGCGGCAACATCACCCTGGGCTATACCCCGCGGCGCAATATCCAGTTGTCGGTCTCGGCGGAGGGCGGCGACCGCGAATCCAACACCGCCGGCGCCGACTACGATTACGGGGCGGTTTCCGCCTACGTGCGGTTCCTGTTCTGACCTAGCGGCTCACGCTCGCGAGCGGCGCCCGCCTGGTGCGCTCCCAGTTCCAGGCATGGGCGATGATCGCATCGAGCCCGGGATACTGCGGGCGCCATCCGAGCTCGCGGCGCGCCAGCGTCGAGTCCGCCACGAGGCGCGCCGGGTCACCCGCGCGGCGCTCGGCTGCCGTGACCTCGATCCTGCTCGCCGTCACCACGCGGGCTGTCTCGATCACTTCCGTGACCGAATAGCCGGCGCCGTTGCCGAGGTTGTAGGCGCGGCTCCTCGCGCCGTCCATCAGCTGCTCCATGGCCAGCAGGTGGGCACGGCACAGGTCGGTGACGTGCACGTAGTCGCGGATGCAGGTTCCGTCCGGCGTATCGTAGTCGGTCCCGTACACTTTTATCGCGGGCAGCTTGCCCGCGGCAGCCTGCAGCACCAGGGGGATCAGGTGAGTTTCAGGGTGATGCCGCTCGCCGAGCGCGCCCGATGGATGCGCGCCGGCGGCGTTGAAATACCGCAGCGAGACGTGGCGCAGGCCGTGGGCCCGCTCGTAATCGGCAAGAACCTGCTCGACCATCCACTTGGAGCGGCCGTACGGATTGAGCGGCAACTTGGGGTGCGATTCGTCTATCGGCACGTAGCGCGGCTCACCGAAGATCGCCGCCGTGGACGAAAAGATCATGCGCGTTATCCCGCGCTTGATCATGGCGTCGAGCAGATTCAGGGTATTGACCACATTATTCCAGTAATACTTCCCCGGCTGCGCCACCGACTCGGCCACCTCGATGCTGGAAGCAAAATGCATGACGCCGTCGAAGCGCTGGTTGGAGAGCAGGGTGTCGATCAGCACGCGGTGGCCGATGTCTGCTTTCACGAGCGCGCCCGGCGGCACCGCGTCGCGGTAGCCGGTGGCAAGGCTGTCCACCACGACCACTTCGTGACCCTCTTCGAGCAGCATCCTCGTCATGTGGGAGCCGATGTAACCGGCACCGCCGGCGACCAGGATCCTCATGCGTCCCCTCCCGCGGGCGTGCCTTTCTTCCGGGGAGACTCCTGTTCCGGCAGGGGTGCAGCGGTCACGGCAGGAGCGCTGCTGCGGGCCTGATCTGTTCCCGTGCGCCCGTAGACGTCGTCGATGCGCACGATGTCGTCCTCGCCCAGATACGGGCCCGACTGCACTTCGATGATCTCGAGCGCCACCCGCCCCGGGTTCTCGAGGCGATGGCGCACGCCGAGCGGAATGTAGGTGGACTGATTCTCGGTCAGCAGGAAAGACTCCTCACCGCGCGTCACCCGCGCAGTGCCCTTGACCACGATCCAGTGCTCCGCCCGGTGGTAGTGCAGCTGCAGCGAGAGCGCGGCGCCCGGATTGACGACGATGCGCTTGACCTGGAAACGCTCGCCCCAATCGATGCTGTCATAGCTGCCCCATGGCCGCTCGACCTTGCGGTGGGCGGCGCATTCCCGGCGACCCTCGGCCTTGAGGCGGGACACCACCTGCCTCACCTCCTGCGCCCGGTCGCGCCGCGCCACCATGACCGCGTCGGGCGTTTCGATCACTACCGCGTTGTCGATGCCCACGCACGCGACCAGGCGATGGTGCGCGAACAGCAGCGCGTCGTGGGTGTCGACTGCGCAAACGTCGCCCTGCACCAGGTTGCCGTTTTCGTCCTTGGCGCCGATTTGCCATAGCGCGTCCCACGCGCCGACGTCGGACCATTCCGCGGCCAGGCTCACCGCGACCGCGCGCGCGTCTCGCGCGCGTTGCGATCCGACCTGCTCCATCACGGCGTAGTCGATAGAATCGCCGGGACATCCGCCGAACGTCCCGGCATCGATGCGATAGAACTCGCCGTCCCGCGCGCCCCGGGCGTGCGCGAGCTCGCATGCGGCGAGAATTTCCGGCCGGAAGCGGCCGATCGCCTCGAGCCACACCGAGCTGCGCACCACGAAGATGCCGCTGTTCCAGAGATACGAGCCCGTGGCGAGGTAGTGTCGCGCCGTCTCCTCGTCCGGCTTTTCGACGAACGAGGCGATGCGGTACGCCGGCGGGCTGCGTCCAGCGGAGAGCGCCTCCCCGGTCCGTATGTAGCCGTAGCCCGTCTCCGGCGCCGTCGGACGCACGCCGAGAGCGACGATGCAACCCTCCGCCGCAAGCGCCGCGCCGTGCAGGATGGCGTCGTGGAACGCCTCCGGCCCGGCAATGACGTGATCAGACGGCATCACCGTTAGCACCGGGTCCGCATCCGCCAGCGCGTGCAGCGCCGCCAGGGTGAGCGCCGGCGCGGTGCCCTTGCCGGCCGGCTCGAGGATGATCGAGCGCGCGGGCGCTCCGATGGCGCGCAGCTGAGCCGCCACCATGAAGCGGTATTCCTCATTGCACAGGACGAGCGGCGCCGACGGCCGCGCGCTGCGTGCAGCGAGACCTTCCATGCGGCGGACCGTTTCCTGCAGCAGGCTCAGCTTGCCGTTGAGGGCGAGCAACTGCTTCGGGTGCTGCTCGCGCGACAGCGGCCACAGCCGCGTGCCCGATCCTCCGCACAGTACCACCGGCTGGATTTTCAGGGATTCACCACTCACGACTCACCCATTCTGTGACGCCAGCCGGCGAGCATCTCGCTGGCGATATAAGCCAGGAACAGCGTGTTGGTTACGAAATAGCGCCGCCACAGGCGTCGCGGCTCGAACACGAGCCGGTGCAGCCATTCGAGCCCGGCGTCGCGCATCCAGGGCGGCGCCCGCTGCACGACGCCCGCGTGATAGTCGAACGCCGCGCCCACACCGATCATCACGGCGCGTATCCTGCCGCGGTGCTCCGCCATCCAGACTTCCTGCTTGGGGCACCCCAATCCGACGAAAACGACGCGCGCGCCGGAATCCTTGATCGCCTTGACGACCCGCGCGTCCTCCTTCGCCGTCAGGGCGCGGAACGGCGGGGCGTAGCTCCCTGCGATCGTCAGCCGGGGGAACTCGCGCGCGAGGTACTCGCGCAGGCGTCGCAGCGTCGCCGCGGTGCTGCCATAGAGGAAAACAGGCAGGCCCTCCTCCGCGGCCCCGGCGCAGCACTTCCACATCAGGTCGGGGCCGTTGATGCGTTGCTGCCGCGAGAACCCGAGCGTACGCAGTCGCCACGCGACGGGTGCGCCGTCGGGGGCGGCCAGGTCCGCGCTGTTGATCACCCGGCCGAGTCCCGCATCGCGGCGGGCGGTGACGACGGAATGCACGTTGCACATGCACACGTAGCGCGATTCGCGGCGCGCGGCCCATCTGAAAATCCGGTCGAGACACTGCCGCCAGTCGAGCGCGTCGATGCGTCGACCCAGCACTTCGCCTCCGATCCTTTTCCCGTTGCGTGTCATGACCGCCGCCCCCTACACCGCGACCCTGAGATCGGCCGCGGCGATGGCGTCCCGGTAGATCGCCGTGAGCTGAGCGTAGTTGCGCTCGGAGGTGAATTCGCTCTCATAGCGCTCGCGCGCTTCCTCACCCATGGCCGCCATCTTCCCGGGGAAGGCTTCGGCCCATGCGATGTGGCGCGCGAGGTCGTGCGCCGATCCCGCCTCGAACAGCAGACCGGTGCGTCCGTGCTCGACGAGCTCGGGCAGCGCCCCGAGGTGGCTCGCGATCACGGGAAGGCCGTTGGCGTAAGCCTCGACCAGCGTGCGCGGAAAGTTCTCGTACCAGATGCTCGGCATCACGAGGTAGGAAGCGCGGCGCATGCGCTCGTAGATCTCGCCGTGCGCGAGCCACCCCAGCACATTGAGCTGCGGATGGGCTTCGACCTGGTGCTGCTCCGGACCGACGCCGATCACATCGATCGCGACCCCCGGCAGCTCCCGCAGCGCCTGCATCAGGACGTCGATGCCTTTTTCCGGCGCGAGCCGTCCCACGTAGAGCCCGCCGTGGCGGGCACCCCCGGCGACGGGGCGCTCCACATCCACGAAGTTAGGCTTCACCGAGATGCGCGACGCGGGCAGACCTCCTTCGACGAACTTTCTCCGGCAGAACTCGTTGAGCGCGATATAGCGGGTGACCTTGTCGCGGAAAGTGCCGAGTGTCCTGTGCACCCCCAGCATCACCGCGAGTGCCGCCGATTGCAGCCCCGAATTGCGATAGCACTTGCGCGTCACGCCGCGCCACGGCACGTGGCCGAGACAGTCCTCGCACACCCGGCCGTCGTAGAGGAACATCGCCTGCACGCACATCAGCCGGAAGTTGTGGAGCGTCTGCACCACCGGGATGCCGGCGCGCGCGGCCGCCCAGTAGAGCGAGGACGACACCAGCGCGAACGTGTTGTGCGCGTGGATCACGTCGGGCTGGAAGGCGTCCACGAGCCGCGTGATGTCCTGCGAGGTGCGGCGCGACCACACTGCCTGCGTGAAGGACTCCACCCGGTTCATCCTCCGGAGCTCCTCGTTGTCACGCAGGTAGGTCTCGACCGCGTGGCCGTTGCGGCGCAACAGCTCGACCTCGGCGTCTGCTACCGCGTCCTCCCCGCCCGGCAACTGGTAGCGGTTGTGCACGAACAGCACTCTCGGCTTGCTCATGGCTTCGGTCCCGGTGCCGGGTGCTCGCCGAAGCTCGCCCCCGCATTGCCGCTCGCGAGCGCCGCCGGCGGCACGTTGAATTTCGACGCCAGCCTGATGACGTCGGACCAGTCGGCGTCGGGCTGCTTCTTCTCGAGCGCAGCCAGCAGCGCCGCGGGAATTTCGGACGATTCGCTCCACGAGTTCGCGTCCTGCCCGGACGCCGAGCGCCAGGCCGGCAGCCCCTTTCTCACCGGGCTCTCGCGCGAGCCCCAGCCGAGCGAGAAAGACGGCGGCTCCCGGTTGCCCAGGTACAGGTTGTAATCCGAGACGTTCTCGAGCAGGCCCGCGGGCAGCACCACGGCGGTCTTGCTGTTCCAGGCGATGATGTTGCCGACGATGCGGTTGGCCCGCGGCCGCAGTTCCTCCTTGCTCCGGCTCCGCCCCTCGTCGATGGCGACGATGCCTTCCATGCCGTTGCCCGCGATCAGGTTGTGCGCGACGACCGATTCGGAGCTGTGCGCAAGGTAGATGCCGCGCTGCCGGTTGCCGAAGACATAGTTGTTGTAGATATAACCCTTCTGGCTTGCCTCGTAGTGGATGCCGAAACCGGCGTTGTACGCCGCCACGCTGTCGTAGACCTTGTTGTTGCTGTTCATCCAGTCGAACCAGATGCCGTCGCCCGCGTTGCCGACCGCGCGGTGGCCGCGCACCTCGGAGTCGCGCAGCCCGCCGTCTCCGACGAATTTCGCGCCGCCCGCTTCCCACCACTTGTTGAAGCCGCGCGTGTTGTTGAAGCTGGTTTCGTTGTCGATCAGCTTGTTGGCGCGGCCGCGCACCTTCATTCCGACCTGCCCGCAATGGTTCGCGCGGCTGCCGCGGATCACGTTCTCGTTGCCGGTGATATCGATGCCGTTGCCGTCGACGTGGCTCACCTGGATCCCCTCGAGCGCCAGCCGGTCGCCGACAAGCGATAGCGCGCCCGACTGGCTCACCGCCGTCGTGTTGGCGTGCTCGAACCGCAGATTGATCAGGCTGAGGCCTTTCAGATTCTTGCCGATCGCGAGGTAGGGCCGGACGCTCACCTCCACCGTGCCGAGCGGCGCCGAGGGCGCGATCTTCACGTACAGGCTCCGTGCAGCGGCGTCGTAGTGAAAGCTGCCCTCGGTAAGGTCCCGCACCCCGCCCGCCACGCGCCCGGGCCAGATGCCCCCATCGCTGTCGTGCAGCTTCTTCATGGGGTGATCCGCGCGCTCGGGATAGCCGTTGAATACGGTCCCGCCGATCTGCTTCAGCGGCGCGCCGTCGACGAATACCTGCTGGCTGTTGACGGTCCACGGGCGCTTCACGTAGAGGCCCGCTTCCAGCCGCTCCCACCCGTCGACCACGTCGGAGCCCTTGATGATCACCTCTCCCTTTCCCGCGGGCTGCACGCGGGTGGGTGCGCCCGTCCAGGAGATCTCGGGAAACGCGAGCGTCCCGCGGTAAGTCCCGGGCGCGAGGTTCAGCGAATCTCCCGGTCGCAGCTGCTTCATCGCGTAGGCGAGCGTGCGATAAGGACGCTGCGCGTTGCCGTCGCCCGCGTCCTGCGCGGCAGGATTGGCCGGGTCGACGTAGCGCGCAGCGGCCATGCCCTCACCGGCTGCCAGGATCGCGAGCAGCGCGACCGCCTGTAGCAGGGCTTTCACCGGGTGTCTCCGCCGGCGCCCGCGCGCGAGTCGGCACGCACGGACTGGTAGAGCCGCTCCATGCGCGACACCTGGCGCGACCACGAGAACTCCTCGCGGGCGTGGAGGGCGGCAGCGCGTCCCATCGTCCGGCGCAATGCCGGGTTCCGCGCCAGCGCATCCAGCGCGCGCGCAAGATCCCCGGTGACCTGCCGCGCGTCGCCCGGGCGTACCTTGAAACCGCACGAGGCGCCGACCAGCACCGCCGGCCCCCCTGCGTCGAGGCACACCACCGGCAAGCCGCGCGACAGCGCCTCGAGCACGACGTTGCCGCTCGAATCGTGCAGGCTGGGGAAGAGAAACGCGTCGTGCTCCGAGTACGAGCGCATCACCGCCGCGCGTTCCAGGTGAGGCACCCAGTCCACGACATCGTGCACGCCGAGCTTGACCGCCAGCGCGCGCAGCCACTCGCCGTCCGGCCCACGCCCGATCACGGTCATGCGCGCGTCCGGGTGCGAGCGACGGAATTCGGCGAACGCCATCAGCCCGAGGTGAAGGCCCTTCCAGTACACGAGCCGGCCGACGTGGAGGACCCGGAAACTGCCGGGGCGCCGCGCGTCCTCGACGGCGCGCGCCGCGTGCTCGTCGGTGCCGAGCTCCACCTGCACCAGGCACTTGTCGTGGAATTGCGGTGGAATGCTTTGCAGGGTCTCGCTTGTCTTGCACAGGGTCGCGGCCGAGCGCCGGAACATCGCGGCCATCAGCGGGTCGACGCGCACCACCCAGTTCGCGAGGTCGCGAACCAGGTCGATCACGACACCGCGCAGGGGGAACGTCCTGCGCAGCTCGCGGGGCGCCGTTTCCCCGCCGCCGACCGGCCCGAAAACGAACGGGAGGCCCAGGAACGCCATGAACGAGGGGTGCCTGAACACGCCGAACGTGATGTGGTGGGCGACGTCGAAGCGGAACTCGCTGCACAGCCGCCGCGCCACCTTGTAGGCGCCCCATTGCCATGCCAGGTAATAGAGCCGTGCTGCGAGACCCGCGTGGTTCTTCCATCTGCGCATCCACTGCGGCAGGTCGTAGTACGCGAAGTTCAGGTTGGGCACGGGTTCCGTGGCGAGCGCACGCTCGATGCTTTCCCGGTTGTTGGCGCGCGTCAGCACCCGCACCTCGTGGCCTGCGCGCGCGAGCCGGGTCGCCCAGTGCCAGCCGACGCCCGGCTCGGAGCCGAGATGCGGCTCGCAGGCGTACGCCGACAGCAGGATCCGCAGCCGCGTGCCGCCCTGCGGCAGCCACGGCTTTCCGGGCTCGGCCACCGCGCTCGCGATGGCGCGCAACGGTTGGTCGAGATTCACTTTGCCGAATTCCCCGAGGCCTGTTGCCGCAGCCAGGCCAGGTGCTCTCCCGGCACCCGGGCGGTATACCCGCCGGCGCAGGCCTTCGCCGATACCCGCACGAGCCGCGCCAGCAGGCGCAGCAATCCCCTGAACGGCGCGCGCATGGCGAGCGGATGAACGCGCCGCGCCCGTATGAGGCCGTCTTCCTGACGCCCCTCGTTCCTGCGCGCGCGGGTCTTCTGCCCGGGGTAGAAGCGCATGCAGGAGAGATAGCGCGGAATGTGTGCGATGCGCGTGGTCCACGAGAAGCGCTCCCACAGGTCCGCGTCCATCGCCAGGTCGAAACCGGGGTCCAGGCCGCCCACCGCCTCGTAGAGCGAGCTGCGCCAGAACATCGACGGCTGCGGAATATAGTTGTGGTCGTGCAGGAACACGAAGCGGTTGAAGCCCATCTCCTTTTTCGGGCGGACAAACCCCCCCTCGGCATCGATCCACATCGCGTCGCCGTAGGCGGCCATGACGCGGGGATGGTCAAGAAAGAACCGGGAGACCGCATCCAGGGCGCCGGGCAGCAGCAGGTCGTCCGAGCACAACCATCCGTGTATGTCGCCCGTGGCGCGGGCGAATCCCTTCACGAGGGCGTCGGTCTGTCCGCGATCCGGCTCCGACACGCTGTAGGCGAGAGCGTGGCGGTGGCGCTCGATGATCCCGGCGCTGCCGTCAGTCGAGCCGCCGTCGATCACGATGTATTCGAGGCGCGGGTAGTGCTGCCCCAGGACCGAGAGGATGGCGCTCTCGAGGAAGCGGCCCTGCTGGAACGAGCAGGTCACCATCGAGATCAGCGGGCAGCGTGAACGATGGTGGCGCGCCGCGGGCTGTGTGTGCAGTTGCATCGCAGGCTCGCCGTCAGGTCCGCAGCAGGCACACCTGGAAGTGATCGCGCACGATCGGGTCCCACGGCTGGTTGCCCTGCCCGCCGAACGCATTTGCGATCGCGCTGTAGTACCTGGGCGCGGCCCCGTAGAGCCCCATCTTGACCAGGTCAATCGGCAGCCTGGCGCGCAGCAGACGGCGGCGGCTCTTGTGCCGGACCATTTTCCATTCGATGAGCCTGAATCCGAAATCGGCGGCGATCCGCTGCAGCGAGCGCAGCGACCAGAAGATGTGGTGCTCCAGCAGCCGGACGTAATACCACTCGCCGATGCCGAAGCGCCGGGGCCATTCGCTGCCCGGGTTGCCCGTCTCGATGAACACCCGTCCACTCCGCTTGACCAGCAGCCGCAGGTTTTCGAACGCGGTGCGCGGGCAGTAGAGGTGCTCCACCACGTCGAGTAGCGTCACCAGGTCGTACGGCTCGCAGCTCCATGCCGGCAGCGGATCGTCTATGAAGCCCTCGATGAATTCGCCGGCGAGGTGAGCCTCGATCCCGGGATAACGCATGATGTCGAGGGCGGAGCGCCGGCCGCGCACCCCGCGGGCGGCGAATGCACCGAGCAGCGCGCCCCCTGCCGCGCCCACATCGAGCAGGTCGCACGTCCTGCCCGTGCGCATCTCGCGCAGCGACGCCACTTGCACTGAAGGGCGCTTGGCCGCTTTCCACTTGGACGCCGCCTGGCGCTCGAATACTTCCTTGAGATAGGACGGGGCAGGCACCGTCGTCTTGTAGTAGAGCCCGCAGTCACCGCACTCGATGACCGATATGCCTTGCTCCGGGATGAGGATGCGCTCCTTGCCGAACCTGTAGTGCGTGTCGGGAAGAAGGGCGCGCGTTGCGTCCCCGCTTGCGCCGCAGGCCGGGCAATGCGCCACCACCGTCCAGTGGGCCAGGGTCGGCCCCGGCACCCGGTCGGTGACGATCAGGGGTATGGCACCGCTTTGTACAGGCATCCCCTGCACATGAGCAAGCGGCGTGCCTGAAAGCGCCCCGCAACCGGAATGCGCCCTATAACCAGAATCCGGTTTCAGCGCCGGAGGTTATGTCGCAGTGGAAGTTTGAAAAAAATACAAGCGCCGGCCACGGCTGTCGCGAATTGCAGACGCGTGCCGTTCGGGAGCCCCTATCCGACTGGGAGAAAGAGATTTCCTCTGTCGCGCGCGGACGACAGCGTTGCATTTCGCGGCGTCGCTCCCGCAATGCCATCAGCGCGGCGATGCTTTGCGGTGGTCCAGCCGGTCGTGCGCCGGAACCATGCCGCCCGCATGGGGCGTCCCCTGGCGGCGCTATACTAGCGCCCTGCTTCCGACGGGAGACCCCATGAAGACCAAGGCCAATGGCATCGACATCAACTACGAAATCGAAGGCAACGGGCCCTGGCTCACGATGAGCCACTCGCTCGCGTGCGACCTGCACATGTGGGATCCGCAGATGCCGGCGCTCACGAAGAAGTTCAAAGTCCTGCGCTACGACACGCGTGGCCACGGCCAGTCGAGCGCGCCGGCCGGCGAGTACACGCTGGACCAGCTCGCCGACGACGTGAAGGGGTTGCTGGACGCCCTCAAGATCAGGCAGACGCACTGGGCGGGCCTTTCCATGGGCGGGATGATCGGCCAGACCTTCGCGCTCAAGTACCCCGGCGTGTTCCAGAGCATGGTGCTCGCCGACACCACCAGCCGCCGCCCGCCCGACGCCGCCAAGATGTGGGGCGAGCGCATCCAGAACGCGCAGACCAAAGGCATGGGCGCGCTGGTCGAAGGCACGCTCGGGCGCTGGTTCACCGAGCCCTATCGGAAGGCGCACCCGGACGTGACCGGCCGCATCGGCGATGGTATCCGCAAGACCCCCGTCGCCGGTTTCGTCGGCTGCTGCCACGCGATCTCGAAGATCGACCTCACCGACCGCCTGAAGACGATCAAGTGCCCTACCCTCGTCATCGTCGGCGAGCAGGACATGGGCACGCCGGTCGAGGCGGCGCGCGCCATCCACCAGCATTTGCCCGGCTCGCAGCTCAAGGTCATTGCTTCCGCCGCCCATCTCTCCAACATCGAGCAGACGGCGGAATTCAACAAGGCGATGACGGGGTTTCTCGACGGCGTGGCGCGGTGAGCCTCTCTCCCATTACAGGGCGCGGTATCTTCGCTTGTTCACCAGCAGCTTGACGTACTGCTCGGCCGCGATGACAACGTCGCGTCCCATCTTGGGAAGATGGCGCAGCGTGAACGTGCCGAGCGCGCCGTAGCCGGCAAGCTGCTCCGCGGCAGTGAGCCGCCTCGTCTCGCGCACCGCGCGGACGTATTCGCCGAGGACGCGCCACTCCGGAAACACGATCTTGCCGCGCAGGCTCCCGTCCCACCACTCCGATGAGGGCAGCGGCCCGGCGCCGAGGTAGCGCGCCAGCCGGCTGCCGCCGCGCACCATCTTCTTCGGCAGGTAGCGGCTGGAACGGTCGGTGTGATCGCGATTGAGAAACAGGTATTCCTCGACGCGCTGAAGCCGCCCGAGAAGCGCGATCCGGGCAAGGAGCGCGCTGTCGCCGCGCACGTGCATGCGCATCCCCGGGGTCGAGCGCAGCGCTTCCGTGCGCATCACTCCGTAGAGCTCGTGCGCGCCATGCATCTTGTGGTTGACGTGGAGCAGGCGCGCCAGCCGCACGTAGGGACGCGGGTCGTTGAGCTCGAGCTCGTAGCCGTAGCGGGAGACCTCCTTTCCCTCGGTATCGATAATGCTGGTGCGCGGGTACGCCAGCACGACGGACGGGTCGGCATCGAGCACCTTCACGCACTTCTCGATGAAGTCCGCGGCGCACACGTCGTCCGCCGAACTCCATTTGAAATAGCCGCCCCGCGCCAGCTCGATGCACCGGTTGTAGTTCCGCGCCGGGCCGAGGTTCGTGTTGTTTCTCACGTACCTCACGCGCAGGTCGCGCGCGGCGTAGTCGCGCACGATGTGGGGCGTCGCATCCTTCGAGCAGTTGTCGGTGACGACGACCTCGAGGTCCGGGAATGTCTGCGCGAGGAGGGAATCCAGCGCGAAGCGGATGTACTTCTGGCCGTTGTAGACGGGCACGCCGATGGTGACGCGGGGAGTGCTCACGGATCTCCTGTCTCGACTACGCGATTTTGCGCATCCCTTGCAGGCGGAAATGCTCGACCTGCTCGGCCCACAGCCGGTCGCTCGCCCTGGGCCTGGGCATTTCCACGTCATCGAAGGCGACCGCCGCATCCATGGGCAGGTCATGCTTGAGCACGCATCCCTCGGAGAGGCCGACCGGCAAGAGATTTTCGCGCGTGGCGACGGAGGTATTTTCGATGGCGCCGTAGCTCGCGTAGCCGCCGATGCCGTCGAGGGTCTGCCCCGCCTTCAGGGGGCGCTTCGCGATCGTCACCACGTCGCACACCGGTCCGGCAAGCGGCCTCACCGGGTTGTCCCTGAAGATGACCGCGCGCGCGATGCTGTTGGGCGCCTCCAGGGGGCTCAGATGGTGCGGCGTGTAGAAGGTGTAGAGCGGGCCGTCGCCCATTTTGTAGACTTTCATCCACCGCTTCTTCAGGGGCTGGTGCTCGCAGTGGGCGAGAACGAACACGCCGAAGCTCGGCTGCGCGCCGAGGATATAGTCAGTCAGCCCCGTGTCCATCAGCCGGTCGAGGTCGAAGCATTTCCACGCGTTGTCCACGTGGTCGCATTTCGGGCCGATCATCGAGCGCCGCGCCACCGGAAACCCGGTGGCGTTCGCGACCGTCGCCATCTCCTGGCTGATCTTCGTGCCGTCGGCGAAGCTGGTGATGAACTTGGGGCGCTGCCAGGCATTGCGCGCGAATTCCGCCTGCGTGGCAGGCGTGCGGCGATGGTCGAGCAGGCTCTTGATGTTCCCCGCCATGACCGGCGTGAAGCCGATCGACCTGGCGTAGCGGTACAGGTTCATGATCACCGCCGGCTGGTCGCCGTCCGCCTGTGCGTAGCACACCCCCGCCTGTCGTGCCTTGACGTTGAGAATCGGTCCGAGGGTTGCATCGAGCTCGTTGTTCATGACGACGATGTGCTTCCTGCCGGCGAAGGCCATCTCGCAGACTTCGGCCCCAAAGTCGACCTCGCCGGTCGCTTCCAAGACGCAGTCGATACGGGGGCAAGCGGTGATGACCGCGGGATCGCTCGTAACGGCGTGGTGGCCCTTGAGGATCGCGTCCGCGAGCTGGGCCGCGCTCGAGACGTGCGCGAATTCCCGCACGCCGGCGCCCGCGTAC
>DATFVY010000001.1:0-2666 GCA_035259925.1 Burkholderiales bacterium | reverse complement strand
CAACAACGAAAGGCTCGTGGCCGCGCTGCGCGGCCGGCCAGACCGCGGCGCGCACTACTATTGCGTGATCGTGCTGGTGCGCCGCCCTGAAGACCCCCAGCCCCTGATCGCCGAAGGGCGCTGGCGCGGCGAGGTCATCGCCACGCCCCGCGGCGCCGGCGGCTTCGGCTATGACCCGTATTTCCTGCTGACCGACCTCGGCCGCACTGCCGCCGAGCTGGAACCGGACGAGAAGAACGCCATCAGCCACCGCGGCCAGGCGCTCAGGCGCATGGTCGAAATGCTGCGCTATGCGGAGTACCAAGCCTCTTAAAGTGACGAGTGACGAGTGACGAGTGACGAGAACAAGGTCGTTGGCCCGGTGATCAAGGCTGCGTCGTCAGTCGTCAGTCATCAGTCGTCACCGCATTTTCGCGCGCTGCCCCCGCTCGCGCTCTATGTCCACATTCCCTGGTGCGCGCGAAAATGCCCGTATTGCGATTTCAATTCGCACGAGGCGCGCGGCGCCGCGCCGGAGGAGCGCTACGTCGCTGCGCTCATCGCCGATCTCGAGCAGGCGCTGCCCCAGGTATGGGGGCGGCGCGTGCACAGCATATTCCTCGGCGGCGGCACGCCGAGCCTGTTCTCGGCGCGCGGCATTGACGCCATCCTGTGCGCTGTCCGCGCGCGGCTGCCCGTCGCAGCCGACGCGGAGGTCACCCTCGAAGCGAATCCCGGCACCGCGGAGGCGGGAAAATTCCGCGATTTTCGCGCGGCCGGCGTGAACCGCCTGTCCCTCGGCATCCAGAGCTTCGATCCCCGCCACCTGAAAAGCCTCGGCCGCATCCACGACGGGCGCGAGGCGCGTGCGGCCATCGACATGGCGCGTGCCCACTTCGACAACTTCAACCTGGACCTGATGTACGGGCTGCCGGGGCAGACGGCCGACGAGGCGCGGGCGGACACCGAGGCGGCGCTGGAATACGAGCCGCCGCACCTGTCCTGCTATCACCTGACCATCGAGCCTAATACCTACTTCCACCGCTATCCGCCTCAGCTTCCCGACGACGAAGCGAGCGCGGTGATGCAGGAGGAAATCGAAGCGCGCCTCGCCGACGCGGGCTACGAGCACTACGAGACTTCGGCGTTCGCGAAGTCAGCCGCCAGCCGCCAGCCGCCAGCCGCCAGCGGTGACTGGCGTTGCCGGCACAATCTCAACTACTGGCAGTTCGGTGATTACCTCGGCATCGGCGCAGGGGCGCACGGCAAACTCTCGTTCCCGGACCGGGTCGTGCGGGAGACGCGGGTGAAACACCCCGAGCGCTATATCGAGGGCGCGGAGCGGGGCGAGCCGGTCCAGGAACGGCGCGAGGTCGGGCCGTCGGAGATCCCCTTCGAGTTCATGATGAACGCGCTGCGCCTGAGCCAGGGCTTCGCCACGGGCCTGTTCGAGGAGCGGGCCGGCATGCCGCTCACGGCCGTTCTCCGCGAGCTGGAGCAAGCCGAGCGTCGCGGCCTGATCGAGCGCGACCACGCGCTCGTGGCGCCCACGCCGCTCGGCCGGCGCTTCCTCAACGACCTGCTGCAGATTTTCCTGCGCGAGCGGACGGTCGCCTAGCGCGCCGCCGCGGCGGACGTGAACTCCAGCTTCGATTGCCTGATGTCCAGGGTGTCGCCCAACTCGTACACATTGCGGTAGCCGTAGTTATAGAGCGCGATATAGGTCGAGAGGTTGAGCGACGCGCTGGGCAGCTTGGAAGGGAAGGGGCCTTCCGCGCCGAGGAAGTTGTTGTTGCAATAGATGAGGATGCGGGTCTTCCTGTCCGGGATGGTCTTGCGCAGGCTCTCGATGGCGATATCGGGGAAGCTGAGGTGGATCGCTCCCCTGACGTGGAGCTGGTCGTAGCGATCCTTGCTGCGCGCGTCGAGGACCACGGTCCCCGGTTCGCGGCTCATCCGCGCAAACTCTTCCTGCGAAAGTCGCCGCGATTCCCGGTGCTTTGCCGCGAGCGCGGAGACCCGCAGAAATCCCTCCATGTCGATGGCGGGGTTCACCGGGGCCTGCTGGACTTGCTGGGCGGCCGATGCCGCGGCGGCGCTGGTGAGCATGCAAAAGAACGCAACGGTGTGGAGCCTCATGATTCCTCCCCGCGAGAGGGCGCGTTTGCGACCGGGGTTCCGGCTATGGCCACCAACGCCCGGCCGCATCGAGGCGTTGACAGGGTGCCTCGCTACGCCTTGCGCGAGCGGCCTCGCTTGGGCTTCGTCCGCACACCGCCGGTGGCGCGGTTGCCCGCCCATCAGATCGGGCACCCGCCGGGGCCCCGATACCGGTGGCCCCTCGAGCACGCCTTCCAGCCGCCCCTGTTTGCGCGTGGCGTCACTGCGCAGCGCTTCTCTCGTAAACACGAGGGGCAATCTCCCGCAACGGCGCCTTTGAGCCCGGGACCCGTCCGCTGGCCGGGCACTTTGGACAGGGCACGAACAGAAGTTGCGAGTTCAGGTATCCGCTCGATACGAAGAAGTAAGTCCCTTCGCGCCGCACGTGAACTTCCTCGGGTGCCATGCGGGTCACCGTTGCCGGCCACTTCCCCCTGGGCAGGACGACCCCCTGGGGAGATTTCGAAGCGAGATCGACATGTTCAAGCCAGATCGCATCGGCCTCGACTTGAAGTTGCCGAAGGCCC